>CBFGVN010000337.1:0-4163 GCA_965651845.1 uncultured Chryseobacterium sp.
AGATGTGGAGGCCGGAAATAATCTGTTAATTGAAAATATCCATAATCCCAAAGAAACTATTCCCTTTAAAATGGCACCTTTCGTTTATTTGGGAACCATTATAACGCACTTTTTTGGTGGTTCTGCAGGTCGGGAAGGAACCGCTTTACAGATGGCAGGAGCCATTGCAGATCAACTGACAAAGCCCTTTAAACTTGATCAGAACGAAAGAAAAATTTTAATCATTTCTGCCATTGCAGCCGGATTTGGTTCCGTTTTCGGGACTCCTTTAGCCGGAGCAGTTTTTGGCCTGGAAGTTTTTCTGATCGGGAGAATTCGCTATAATGCTATTTTCCCGGCATTTGCTTCTGCGATTTTGGCAGATTGGGCAACCAATCTCTGGAATGTAAAACATACACATTACCAAATTGATTTTATCCCAAGACTTGAATTTTTACCGATTGTATACAGTATTTTAGCAGGAATAGCTTTTGGAATCTGTGCTGCAGTTTTTAGTAAATCGATGCACTGGACGAGTTCTGTTTTTAAATCAAAAATACAATATCCTCCTCTTCGTCCGGTTGTTGGCGGTATTTTGGTCGCTGTCGCAGTTTTTGCAATGGGAACGACAAGATACATCGGTCTGGGAATTCCTGTCATCCTTGAATCGTTTGAAAAACAGCTTCCTTTGTACGATTTTGCTTTAAAAATGATCTTCACTATCGTAACGCTTTCCGCAGGATTCAAAGGCGGGGAAGTGACTCCGTTGTTCTTTATCGGAGCGACATTGGGAAGTGCATTGGCAATATTTATTCCGCTTCCTTTTGGGTTGTTGGCGGGAATGGGATTTATTGCCGTTTTTGCGGGGGCAACCAATACTCCTCTTGCGTGTATGCTGATGGGAATTGAATTATTCGGTGCAGAATGTGGAATCTATGTGGCCATTGCCTGTGTTGTATCTTATTTATTTTCAGGAAATAACAGTATTTATACCAAACAAAGAATAGGACAGGCAAAAAATAGCAGGTATGAAAGTTTTAATGATAAAAGTTTTTCTGACCTGTAAAGAAAATTTTTAATTATCATGAGCATAAATAACAAAAACCTTTTTAAATAAAAAGGTTTTTGCGTATTAAATGTGGAAATGTTTATTTCTAGTTGAAATAATTCTTTATTAACAAGTAATTACTTGTGGACATGCGATGTACTGTACGCAATATTTGGGACCTGTAACGGCACCTGTACAGCTGCAACCGCAAAGAGACAGATCCGGAGTACCCAGTGATCCTCCTCCACCTATACCTCCTACGATATTTTTAAGATCATTTTTTCTTAATTTTTTACCGTTTTTTAAAATGTTGTTTTGCATGTGATTTGGTTTTTGATTTAACAATATAGTTTTAGTTACCTTTCAAAGTTAAACAAATATTAATTATTCAACGCATAATTTAATATTAAATTTCATAAATTATTTGTTTTGTTGAACTTATTATTAGTGTAACGGAAATTTATATTTAAATATTTCTTAAACAGTCCTTAATTATTCCGTAAATTCCAGGTCTTTGTTGTGGGTTTCAGAGATTGTTAATGACGAATAAAAGGCCAGTCCGAACACGATGATCCCTACAATTGCAGCACTCATAATCACGGAAAAATCTTTCTTAAAAAAATCAAAAGCCAGTATCATGACAGGAACAAGTCCACGAACCATATTCGGAACAGTTGTCGTAGCCGTATTTCTGATATTTGTACCGAATTGTTCTGCCGCCAAAGTTACAAACATTGCCCAATAGCCTGTTCCCAAGCCCAACCAGACGCAGAAAAGATAGTATTTTGTTTCCGTATTTGTATTTCCGAAAAGCATGAAGGCAACACCAATAATTGTAAAAGCCAGCATATAGAAAATCGCCATTTTACGGGATTTTAAAGCATGGGAAATAAATCCACTCATAAGATCACCGACTGAAATTCCTACATATGCCCACATAATTGCCTTTCCGGGGTTCAGGTCTGTAATTCCTAATTCAGGGGCAAATTGATTGGCCAAAACGGCCAGAATCCCAATACAATACCACGTTGGCAATCCGACGGCAATGCATTTTAAATATCTTATTAATCGGTCTTTATTAGTAAAAAACGAAAGAAAATTTCCTTTTGAAACCGATTTATGTTCAATATTTTTATAAATTCCCGATTCCGAAACACTAATTCTTAAAAATAAAAGTAAAATTCCCAGAATTCCTCCGATGATGTAGGAAATATTCCAGCCTCCTGCCAGTTCTACGGTTAACTGAGCCACAACAGCTCCCATTAATCCAAAACCAGCGACAACAGAAGTTCCGATTGCTCTTAGATTCTTCGGTAAGCTTTCAGAAACCAGTGTAATTCCCGCTCCGAGTTCTCCAGCAAGGCCAATTCCTGCAATGAACCTTAAACCCGCATATTGGTACACCAAATGCTCTTTTGGAAAATAAGGTAAAAAACCGCAGGCAATATTGGCAAGAGAATACACCAAAATAGATCCGAACAAAACCGAAAGCCTTCCTTTCTTATCCCCGAAAATTCCCCAGAAAATACCTCCAAGAAGCAATCCTACCATCTGAGCATTCAAAATAAATGTTCCGTCTACATCGGGATTCAAGCCTAAAGCTTTCAAACTAGGAATCCTTACAATACCGAATAAAAGTAAGTCATAGATGTCTACGAAGTAGCCTAAAGCTGAGATAATAACTGGAATTGAGAAAATATACTTCAGTTTCGAAGACAAAGAAAGTTCTTGCATTTTGGATTTTTAAATTTTGCTAAAAATAAAAAACCTTTCAAGAAATTGAAAGGTTTTTATAAAATATCTTTATTCAGTTATTATCTTGCAATATTCACAGCTCTCGTTTCTCTGATTACTGTTACTTTTACCTGTCCTGGA
This sequence comes from uncultured Chryseobacterium sp., assembly GCA_965651845.1. Lineage (GTDB taxonomy): Bacteria > Bacteroidota > Bacteroidia > Flavobacteriales > Weeksellaceae > Chryseobacterium. The sequence goes on from CBFGVN010000337.1 coordinate 2,903, forward strand.
TATGTCAACTCGTTCTGAATTTTCTCCGAAATGTCGTAAGACAGCTGAGAAGCAACTTCATCGTTTACTTTTCCGCTTTCTACCATTACCCTCAGTTCTCTACCCGCCTGAATTGCATACGCTGAAGAAACTCCGTCGAAGCTTAATGCTGCAGATTCAAGATCTTTCAATCTTTGAATGTATGACTCCAGAACCTGTCTTCTTGCTCCCGGTCTTGCTCCGGAAATTGCATCGGCAACCTGAATGATCGGCGATAATAATGATGTCATTTCCACTTCGTCGTGGTGGGCTCCGATTGCATTGACAACCTCAGCATTTTCACCATATTTCTCTGCCCACTGCATTCCTAATAAAGCGTGAGGAAGTTCAGATTCCTGTTCAGGAACTTTACCGATATCGTGAAGCAGACCTGCTCTTTTTGCCAATTTTACATTTAATCCTAATTCAGCAGCCATTGTTGCAGCGATATTAGCTACCTCTCTTGAGTGCTGTAATAAGTTTTGTCCGTAAGATGAACGGTATTTCATTCTACCTACGATTTTGATCAATTCAGGGTGTAATCCGTGGATTCCTAAATCGATAATTGTTCTTTTACCAACTTCAATGATCTCCTCCTCGATTTGTTTTCTTGTTTTTTCTACAACTTCTTCGATTCTCGCAGGGTGAATTCTACCATCTGTTACCAATCTGTGAAGTGATAATCTTGCAATTTCTCTTCTTACAGGATCAAAACATGAAAGAAGAATCGCTTCCGGAGTATCATCAACAATGATTTCTACTCCTGTTACAGCTTCCAAAGCACGGATATTTCTACCTTCTCTACCGATAATTCTACCTTTTACTTCATCAGATTCGATGTTGAAAACAGATACCGAATTTTCAATTGCCTGTTCTGTCCCGATTCTTTGAATGGTTTGAATAACGATTTTTCTAGCTTCGCTTTTCGCATTCAACTGAGCCTCTTCCATGATGCTCTGAACATGAGCCTGAGCTCTTGTTTTTGCTTCAGCTTTCATCGTTTCCACCAATTCGGCTTTAGCTTCTTCTGCTGTATAATTAGAAATTTTCTCAAGAACTTCAACTTTTTTAGCCATTGCTGTATCCAGTTCCTGTTGTTTTCTTTCCAAAATCTCAGTTTTTTTGGCATAATCAGCAATCTGTTTATCCAAATCCTTCTCCAGTTTTCCTGTCTTGCTAAGCTCGTCGTTCAGCTTGTGCTCTTTGTCTTTTATTCTTTTTTCAATCTCCTGCATTTTCTTTT
>CBFGVN010000338.1:0-4161 GCA_965651845.1 uncultured Chryseobacterium sp.
AACGATGGTTGGAAAAGACTTGCATTATATTGTAAACTTTGAAAATACGGGAACTGCTCCGGCAACAAATATTGTGGTGGAAATGCCAGTTAATCCATATGATTTCGATATTTCATCACTTCAAATTCAAAATACATCACATAATACTTACACAAAAATAACAGGAAATAAAGTGGAATTAATGATGAAAGATATTAATCTTGCTGCCGGCGCTCACGGAAGCATTGCATTAAAAATAAAAACGAAAAACACACTGGTTTCCGGAGATGATGTCCGCAATAAAGCCAATATCTACTTCGATTATAATTTCCCTGTACAGACCAATGAGGCAATTACCAATATCAACAGTACAACACTGGCTTCAACAGATGTCATGAAGGAAAAATCTTTGGTAAATATCTATCCCAACCCCACAAAAGGTGATGTAACCATTAATGCAGATTCAAAGATAAAATCTGTTGAAATCTACGATGCTCAGGGAAGAATTATCCAGAAACAGACGGGTATCAATTCCCAGGAAGCAAAAGTTTCCATCCATAGCAGTGCTTCAGGAGTTTATCTATTTAAAATTGCTGCGGAAAAAGAAACGATTACCAAAAAAGTGATTAAAAATTAAAAACAAAATATTTTAAAGAAATCAGTCGCGACGAATGCGGGTTACGATATCTTTTGTCCCAAAGAAAAAACAAAAGAAAACAGGATGTTACAGCAATACCTGAATAAAATGCTGCACGCTGAACAACTACTTCAAGGCGGTAAGACAGAAGTAAAAATTAAATTTTAATACAAATGAAATTAGAAAGTTTAAAGTCTTCAAAATTTGAAGCAATGTCTAATGAAAAAATGAGTGCAATTAAAGGAGGCGGATGGACAGCAACCAGCTGGGGAGAAACAAGAAAAGGAAGCTTCGTAAGTGATAGAGAATATCGTAATAGCGCAGGAAAGCTAATATGTAATGATGTTACATATAAAAATGGTACCACAGAAAGATTATGCATTGCTGTTGAATGTCGTTTTTAATTACATTAAGAAAGCTAGCTAGTTGGCTAGCTTTCAATTGTATTATAAAAGGAGAGCTGGCAGGTAATAATGAGCGCTAATTCTCCATCGAAAAACACATACGCTTACTCGAAAAAAACAACATTTGCTCATTCAGGAGACACACTTGCTCTTTTTAGTTAAGGTTCTTTTTGCCTTCTTTATAGATTTGCTACAACACAAAGGATAATAGAAATAAAAAGTAACGATTACGATTTCAATTAGAGCACATTATTCTAATATCAAGAGATAATAGTAATTATTATAACTAGTCGCGACGAATGTGGGTTTTAAATTCAGTTGTCCCAAAGAAAAAAACAACAGGATCAGGATGATACAGCTACACCTGAATAAAGCGCTGTACGCCGAATAACTACTCCATGGTGGTAAGACAGGAGTAAAACTTAATTTTAATACAAATGAAACTAGAAAGTTTAAAGTCTTCAAAATTTGAAGCATTATCAGAAAGTAAAATGAGTGTAATTAAAGGTGGTGAAGATCGTTGGCAACAAACCCAGCCAACTGGACATATGAGTGCAGGGTCATATGTAGATTATGCTTTTTTAAAAAATGGTGTTGAAGTCTGTAGAGAATACCAAATGAATAATGGAAGTACGGTAACCTATCACTGGACAACTTGGAAATAGCAAGTTTTATGTTTCCTACATTTAAATTAAATTGTCGGAACCTTTAGTTCCGACAGCTTAAAATAATTTATCCATATGTAATAATTTTATAATGCATCTAATCCAAACAAATTCAGACGACAAATCCACAAACGATGTATTAGACTGGATATTTTTTCTTGATGAAAAAAGTTCCTTGTTTCGATTAAATGATACTACTGTAATAAAAAATTTCACCTTCAAACTAAGTGATGAAAATGGAGGTCATTTTAATATCAACAAGAATCTTGAGATTCAGAATATCAATTCATTTTGGTATAGAAGAGGAAGATTTGGACATGAAGCTCCCGTTTTAAATATAAATAATCATTTGTCGGAACAATTAATGAGCGGCATACAAAACAATTTTTATCGGGAACAGAACCATATCAATAATTGTCTGTATCATATTTTAGGAAATAAAAATAATATAAACACATTCAATGATAATTTTACTAATAAAGTTGCTAATCTTTCTTCTGCAATGGAATCTGGGTTGAAAATTCCCGATGTTTTAGTTACAAATGATATAAATGAGCTGATTGATTTTTCTTCACTGCATAAAAAAATCATCACAAAAGATATTGAAATGAATTCAATTGAGATGTCATATGATGATGATTATGATGTAATTATTGGTCCAAGCGTACAAATTCTGGAAAAACAAGATATTTTAAACATAAGTAAAAAATATCAAGATACTGCAAAATTTGCCTTATATCAGCAATATATCGAAAAAAAATACGAGCTGCGGATTTTATATATGAAAGGTAAATTTTATCCTATGGCCATATTCTCCCAGGCAAATGAGAAAACAAAGATCGATTTCCGGAATTACGATACAGAAAGACCCAATCGTTGTGTTCCCTACCAATTGCCTTCTGAAATTGAAAAAAAGCTTAATCAATTTATGGAAAGTATTAATATGAACTGTGGTTCCATTGATATGATCTACACTCCTGAAAGGGAATACGTCTTCCTGGAAGTCAACCCTGTAGGGCAATTCCAGTGGCTTTCAAAAAGCTGTAATTATGATATTGAAAGAGAAATTGCACTTGACTTAATAAATGAAACAAAATGATTGAAGAAAACAAAATAAAAGAAGAAATAAAAACCTGGATCAAAGAAAATAGAGGTCAATTACCATTGAATGCAAGCAGCTGGAATATACAGGTTTTAAAAAAAGAAAAGGGCAAAAACATAACCAATCTCATTCGTTTAGGTAAATATAATGCTGAAATTTTAACATCCGACCCTTTTTATAAACCATATTCTAAAACTTCAACATTGTAAATTATGGAAAGTTTTTTGCTTTTATACAGCCATTGTATCATCGTAAATGGAGCTTCCAGAGCGGTTATCTGTGATTTGCAGCGAGGAAGCATTTACCCTATTCCTATTGTTTTTGCTTCTTTATTTAAAGAGGAAAGATTTATTGATATAGCACAGACAATGGAAGAACTGGATGATGAAGGAAGAGAAATTCTAAAAGAATATTTTGATTTTATTGAAGAAAAAGAACTAGCTTTTTATTGCTCCCGGGAAGAATTAAAACGTTTTCCCAAGATGTCTGAAGAATGGCTATTTCCGGCACATATTTCTCATTGTATTTTAGACGGACAGGATAACGTTTCTTACTTCGATGAAGACTTTCTAAAACAACTGGAAGCTTTATGCTGTAATTTTATTCAATTCCGATTTTTTGGAGAAATACAATGGCATGAGCTAAACAGAATACTAACTTTGGTTAATAATTCCCAGATAAAATCAATTGAAATCATACTTCCCTATAAAACCCACCATAAGTTTTATAAAGAAATAGAAAATTTTGTTGAAGAAAATCCCAAAATCAGTAATATTACCATTACAAGAGCAAAAGAAAACGGCATTTATAAACAAGGAATACATGGAATGGGATACATCCTACAAACTGAAAAATTGCTATCCGGTCAATACCATTGCGGAGTTATAGATCATTCTTTATTTTCTATTAATCTTTCCACCTTTACAGAATCACGTGAATATAATAGCTGTCTCAACCGCAAAATCAGTGTCGATAAAGATGGTAATATTAAAAACTGTCCCTCTATGTCACAAAATTTCGGAAATATAAAAGACACGTCTCTCCCAACAGCATTACAACATCCTGATTTCAAAAAATATTGGAATCTCACTAAAGATAACATTGAAGTTTGCACAGACTGTGAATTTAGGTATGTCTGTACCGACTGCAGAGCTTATACAGAGCGCACCCATTTTAATGATGAAGGCTTAGATACTTCAAAGCCTCTAAAATGCGGCTATAATCCTTACACCTGCCAATGGGAAGAATGGAGCACAAACCCTTTAAAACAAAAAGCAATACTGCATTATGATATGCAGGAATTTATAATACCATAAGTTTTGAAATCTTTTCCCTTTTACCGCCAACCCGACTCCAAAGACTGCGGACCGACCT
>CBFGVN010000339.1:0-4151 GCA_965651845.1 uncultured Chryseobacterium sp.
GGATTCATCTGGCAAAATCGGCAACGATTTCTGTTTCTGACGATGGAAAAAACTTTAAAACAATCAAAGAAATCGGAAAATCGGAAATAGAGAATGCTAAAGGGAAAATGAAATTGAATATGGGAAATCAAAATTCAAAATATATTAAGATTACAATAGAAAATGCCGGAATTATTCCGGCGGGAAATCCGGGGGCAGATTCAAAGGCATGGCTTTTCGTTGATGAAATCGGAGCGAAATAAGTTCAATCTTTATATCTTTAAACCCTAAACCCTAAACCCTAAACTCAGAAATGAACTCACGTAGAAAATTTATAAAAAATACTGCATTAGCGTCTTCCGCGTTACTGTTGAATCCATTGGATTTAATTGCTAAAGATTTGCCTGAAAATACTCATAAAGTTATTAATAAACCGATCGTTCTTTCCACATGGAATTTCGGACAGAAGGCAAATGAAGAAGCTTGGACAATTCTTGGGAAAGGTGGAAAAGCTTTGGATGCCGTAGAAAAAGGCGTTCGTTTGGTAGAACTTGATCCGAATGAAAGAAGCGTTGGCTATGGCGGACGCCCGGACAGAGATGGAAGAGTGACGCTGGATGCCTGTATAATGGATGAAAATTACAACATTGGTTCGGTTGCCTGCCTGGAATATATTAAAAATCCGATTTCTGTTGCCAGAGCAGTGATGGAGAAAACGCCACATGTAATGCTGGTTGGCGACGGAGCTTTGGAATTCGCTCTTTCACAGGGTTTTAAAAAAGAGAATCTTCTCACTCCCGAATCCGAAAAAGAGTGGAAAGAATGGCTGAAAACAAGTCAATATAAACCTATTGTAAATATTGAAAACCACGATACCATAGGAATGATTGCACTAGATGCCAACGGAAACCTTTCGGGAGCTTGTACAACGAGCGGAATGGCGTTTAAAATGCACGGAAGAGTGGGCGACTCTCCGATTATTGGCGCCGGCTTATTTGTTGATAATGAGGTGGGTGCGGCAACGGCAACCGGCCATGGCGAAGAAGTCATTCGAACTGTTGGAACTCATTTGGTTGTGGAATTAATGCGACAGGGTAGGAACCCGCAACAAGCTTGTAAAGAGGCTGTTGAGAGAATTGTACAGATAGCAAAAAGAAGAAATAAAAACCTGAAAGATATTCAGGTTGGGTTTATTGCACTCAATAAAAAAGGCGAATACGGTTCGTATTGTATTCAGGATGGATTTAGCTTTGCTGTTTACGATCAGAAAGGAAGCCGCATGGAAAAACCTGAATTTGCTTTGAAATAAATTGTAGAAATTAGAAATTAATTTTGCTAAACCCTAAACCCTAAACCCTAAACTTAAACCAACAGAATGTCAAAAATAGAAATCGCCTGTTTCAATCCCGAATCCGCAATTATCGCTTTTGAAAATGGAGCCGACAGAATAGAATTGTGTGACGGATTAAGCGAAGGCGGAACAACTCCGGACTTCGAAACGACAAAAGAACTCCGGGCAAAAATTAATATTCCGATTTTTGTGATGATTCGTCCGCGTGGCGGGGATTTTACATACTCCAATGCAGAATTTGAGCAGATGAAATCTGAATTAATTCAATTAAAATCATTAAATGTTGATGGTTTCGTTTTCGGAATTTTAAATGAAAATGATGAGGTGAATATTGAACGAAATAAAGAGCTCGTTGAACTGGCAAAACCCTATCCATGTACATTTCATCGGGCTTTTGACAGAGCAAAAGATATGGAAAGTTCATTAGAAAAAGTGATAGAATGCGGTTTTAAAACCATTCTTACTTCCGGTCAGAAACCCAATGTTTCGGAAGGAAAAGAAAATCTAAAAAAGCTGGTTGAGCTGTCGAACGGTAGAATCGAAATTCTTGTCGGTGGCGGACTTCGCTCAACAAATATTAAAGAGCTTAGAGAGTTTACCAAAGCCGGATATTTTCATTCTTCTGCGATTACGGATGGTGGTGCTTTTGCTTTTGCGGATGAAATTGTTGCTTTGAAGAGTAAATAATACTGAAGCTTTTGACGCAAAGTTTTTATTATTAAATTTAATATTTTCAAGAAAGCAAAAAGTTGCGACAAAGTCGCTGATGAAGCTGGGGTAAAAACGTATGCTTCATAAATCAATTTACTTGATTAATCTTTGCTCCCTTTCATTAAGTGATTAGTAAAATAAAAACTTTGCGTTAAAAAAATATACATACAACACAAATGACAGAAAACGAATTATCTTATAAAATTATAGGATCAGCAATAGAAGTACACAGAAACCTCGGAGTCGGATTATTAGAAAGTACTTACGAATTGGCTTTAGCTTATGAACTCAAAAAACTTGGATTTGATGTAAGACAACAACTTTCTCTTCCTTTACAGTACAAAGAAGTTAAAATTGAAAATGCCTACAAAGTTGATTTGCTTGTTGAAGATAAAGTTATCATTGAAGTGAAATCTGTACTAGAGATGAATTCGGTTTTTAGTGCTCAGTTATTGACGTATTTAAAACTAACAAATTTAAAACTTGGACTTCTTATTAATTTTAATACACCGCTTATTAAAGATGGAATCCATCGAATTGTAAATAAATTATAATGAACAAAACTTTACTTTTTTCATTCCTTTTCATTCAAAATATACTATTCGCTCAGTTCTCCGAGCGAAACTTATCCTCTGAAAAATGGAAATTCAAAAATTCAAAAGAAGATAAATGGCTCACAGCCACTGTGCCAGGAACGATTCATTTGGATTTGATGGATCATAAAATTATTCCTGACCCTTTTAAAGATGAAAATGAGAAAAAAGTTCAATGGGTAGAAAATGAAGATTGGGAGTACCAAACCTCATTTCCTGTTTCACCAAAAGAATTGGAAAATCAGAATATTGAATTGATTTTTAATGGCTTGGATACTTTTTCCGAAATTTATTTAAATGGGAAATTAATTCAAACCACAGATAATATGTTCAGAAAATGGACAATTCCTGTTAAGCAAAATGTAAAAATTGGCGAAAATATTTTACAAATTAAGTTTAGATCGGCTGTAAATGTCGGAAAGGAGTTGGCTAAAAAAGTTCCGTTCACGATACCGGAATCTCCCAGAAGTTTTGTAAGAAAAGCGCAGTACCAGTTCGGCTGGGATTGGGGACCAAGACTGGTGACGGCAGGGATCTGGAAAGATGTAAAACTCAATTTCTGGAATCAGGCTAAGCTTGAAAATGTAAAAATCGAACAGAAAGTTTTAACAAAACAAAAAGCTGATTTAAATATTCATGCCGAAATTATCGCTGATAAAAACGGAATTTATACCATTTTAATAAACGGGCAATCTCAAAATATAGCTTTAAAATCTGGTTTAAACTCGGTTTCGGTGCCTTATCAGATTCAAAAACCGAAACTTTGGCAGCCGAATGGTTGGGGTGATCCGAATTTATATGAATTAAAAATCTCCCTGCAAAAAGATTCAAAACGTATTGCTGAAAAATCTGAACGAATTGGCCTGAGAACAGTTGAATTAATTCAGGAAAAAGACGAAAAAGGAAAATCCTTTTATTTTAAAGTGAATGGACATCCGATGTATGCAAAAGGCACCAACTGGATCCCGTCTGACAGCTTTTCTCCAAGAATAACCGAAGAAAAATATCAAAAACTCATCAAAGATTCCAAGGAGGCTCATATGAATATGATCCGCGTCTGGGGAGGCGGAATTTACGAAGATGATGAATTTTACAAGGCTTGTGACGAAAACGGAATTTTGGTTTGGCAGGATTTTATGTTTGCCGGAAGTTTTTATCCGGGAGATGAAAATTTTCAGCAGAATGTAGAATTTGAAGTGAAAGATCAAATCAATAGGCTTCAAAATCATCCCTCTTTAGCTTTGTGGTGTGGAAATAATGAGGTGGATGAAGCTATTGTTAATTGGAAATATCAACAGCAATTTAAATATTCAAAAGAAGATTCTTTGCAGGTTTGGAAAGATTACAATAAAATTTTTCATGAAATTATTCCCAATGCAATAAAAAAATACGCAACCAGCGATAAAATGGTGTATTGGCCAAGTTCTCCGTCAATTGGTTGGGGACATAAGGAAAGTTTAACCGAAGGGGATTCCCATTATTGGGGCGTTTGGTGGGGCGAACAGCCGTTTGAGATT
>CBFGVN010000340.1:0-4144 GCA_965651845.1 uncultured Chryseobacterium sp.
CCCTGTCATTATACAGCTTATGAACATATTCATAATAATCATCCACATTATTATGAGTAGCAATATATCCTGTAAAATTGTGCAGAACATAATCTGTAACGCCACCCACAGGATTGGCAATAACCGGTATTTCAAAAGCCAGAGCTTCCATGATTACACGAGGAAGCCCTTCAGTATCAGAAGGATGTATTAAAATATCACTGTTTTTAAAAATACTGTACGGATCTTTCTGATTGAGCAGAATCTCTACATTTTCATCAAGTTTAAACTGATTGATATCGCGACGGATCTTTTGTAAAAAATTCTCTGAAACAGGCGTATCATACACCGCTCCCATCAGGATCATCTTAAAATTGATATTATTTTCCTTTAATCTTTTTGCCAGAGAAATCGATACATCCTGACCTTTTGCCGGTAAAAAACCACCGCAATGTAAAATGACCATAGGATCATCATCTTTTCTTTGTTCTTTTCCGTTTTTGTATTGATCTACTTTTGCTAAATCAATAGCATTCGGAACTACAAAAATCTTTTCCAGGGGAGCCAGACCTCCTGTAAAAATGGCCTGTCTTGTAGATTGCGATACTCCGATGAAATAATCGGAATTGTATTTAAACATTAATTTTTTAAGAAAGCCAATCGAATTATAAGCAAACCATCCCCTTGCAAAATAGGCGATCTTATAGTCCTTCCCTTTCTTTAGAATGGAATTGGTTTTAATGTTATTGACGATAACAACATCCGGTTTAAAAGTGTTTTGAAAACCTTTAAACTCCTTTTTCAGCCTAAACCAATCTATTAAAAACAAAGTGATATTTACAAATATCTTCACCGGATTTTTGGAGCTGAAAATTGCGATCGGGGTATCATTCTTTTTTAGTATCTCAATTGGGATACCATTAGCCTTTACGTCATCTACAAATTCACTGCAATTACCCCAGAAATCTACGATAACCGAATTGTGTCCCTCTTCATTCAATCTCTTAGCCAATTCTATAGTGCTCTTTCGGGCACCACCATGAATCTGAACGGCTTCAAGGAAAATTATATTCATTTTTTATATCACTTCATTATTATTATTGCAATCTGATAAAATTTGAGGTTATAGTTTTTTTAAGGTAAAGGCGAATAAATAACTACCATACTTTCAGAGCCATTAATGCAGAAAGTATCGTTATTAATTCATTAATAAAAATGATTTTTTTTCAAAACTGTGTGTTCAGATACCAGTAGAAATGAGACAAAAATGTTATTCACTAAATAACACAATTTCACAAATAAATTTCTTGCAAAATCGTTATTTAGATTATTATTTTACTACTTTCAAAACAAATATACGAAAAAATAATATATCACAAATATTAGAATAAAAAATCTAATATGAATTTTTTGTAAATATTAATATTTTTAATCATAATTATTTATTATTCAATAATATGCATTTAAGAAACTGTGGATAATTTCGTATTCTAAATTTACTTTCTCTTCATTCCACTTTAAATCCTCATCGTAAAAGCCTAAACACTGATCATAAACGTACGGTTGAAACCCATAACTGATTTCCACCACCAATGGCTGATCTTTTTCATTAAATATAAAATCATACGCCACGCATACCATATTAAGTTTTTTAGCGGCTTTAAAAGCTATATCCACCGCCTCAGTATCAAAATCCCCAGGTTCGAACTCAAGCCGGCCACTGCCTGAAGCTCTAAAATCGTTATCTCTGGTATTTCTTTTCATGTAAAAACATTTGCTGCCGATAACAATGAGCCTTATATCATAGCTGAGATTCGGAATAAACTCCTGAAAATAGACGTAGTTTCTCTGCTTTGGAAAAACTTTATATTGTTTGTCTACAAAAATGCCTTTAAAACCCCATTTTATCACTCTTAAAAAATTGTGACGCGTTTTTTGTCTCCGGAACCTTTCGATGGTGTCTGTAAAAACCGTCCAGGAATCGAAAGCGTCAAATCCACGGCCAAATGCCTGTTTCACAATCTTTCTGGCCTGTTGTTGTGTTTTTATAAGCTTAACGTTAATGGATCCTGCACCTCCTTTTAGTTTAAAAACTTTTGGAAATGAAGTATTTTCTATATACTTTTCAGCTTCGTCCTGATGATAAAAAACATCTGCTTTTACTAACGGAATATCGAGGGCTTCCAAAAGATATTTCTGTGACACTTTATCATCAAAATGCCAATAAGATTCTTCATTGGGGAATGTTTTTATCCCGATCTGATTAATAGACCTGAATAGGGTTCTCGCCTGCAGCATATCCTCAAAATAATTCTGATTAAAATGCCACATAAAATGCGTTACCTCATTGTCTTTTATCTGCTTAATAATATCATTATCAAAAGCATTCAGTATCACATAAGGTATCTTTTTCTCCTCCAGATATTCAATCCAGCGGTCAGAAAAACTTCCTTTACGATGATGTATTCCTATCTTCATTTTCTTAATATTGTTTAATCACTTTAAACGAATCTGTTCCATATATGCTTTTCGGAGGAACTTCTCCTTTTACAACACTACCTGCCATTATCACAGCACCTTCCCTGATAATAGCTCCTGCCAGAACCATCACATTAGATCCGATCCAGACGTTATCTTCAATGACAATTGGTTTTCCTTCATCTGCGATCGTTAATCGATCGATGGGATTGTTCATTGCCAGAATATGCCCATTGGAATCTATAATATTCGTATTCGCGGCAATCAGGCAATTATTTCCAATTTTAACTTTCTTCACAGCATGAATACAAGTTCCGTGTATCCTGCAGTTTTCACCGATAATGATCTCAGCCTGTGGTCTATCTGCCAATAATTTACACGGTGAATGCATATTGATATGATATTTCCTTTTAGCCGAATTAATCAATGTATTCTTTCCTATCACTATTCTGGCCTCCTTATGTTTAAAAATCACAGGAACACCCTTAAAATAGACCTTTCCGGAAAAATTAATGTCTTTTAAGCCCTTATAATAGCTACTCAAACATACGTTGATAATCTTATTGTAAATTTTATTTACTATCATTTTTCAGCCATTTAAAAAAAAGGTTAAAACCAATTAAACATCTCACTAAACTTAGGCTTATGGCAGACCCGAATATTGTAAAATACTTGATAAGCGGAATTGTAATAAAGAAACCCAATACAGAAAATATCAATGTATTCTTCATCACCAGCTTATCCTGACGGTTCACAATAAAATAATTGAGCCCGAAAACATTATACATCGTATAACCAAGCAGCCCTATCGATAATATTAACAATATCCAAAAGGCATTGTCATAACTTACATTCAGATACCAGAAGATCAATTTATTAAAAACCAAAACCCCGATGATCATTACACTTATCGTGATAAGCATCATTTGTTTATACCATTGGAAGGCATCTTTTCTTCGGTTTAAAAAAGGGAAAAATACGCGGGAAAGAATTTCTATTAAAGTAACAATCAGATTCACTACCGTTAAAATAGCCTGATAAATTCCCACCAATTGCGCAGTTCCTAAAATTCCCAATAAAAAAGTACTGGTGTTGTTGTATAAAGCCGGTACAAACTGATTGATGAAAATCGGTGAATTAACTCTTATACTTTTAAAAATCGTTTTATAAGGCAGAAAAATAAATTTCAGCTTATATTTCTTTACCAATAAATACTGTCCTACTAATCCTGCACCAACATATCCTGCACTTTGCAACAGTGGATAAATCCAGAAATCACTTTCTTTTTTAATGAAAATAAAAACACATAAAGTGAAAAAAAGTTTAATTCCTAAATTAAGATAGGTGATATAGCGCATTTTTTCAATACCCTGAAAAAACCATTCAGGAAATAATACGTATCCTAATAAAAGTAAGCTTGTATAAAAATAAATTTCTTTGTTTTCATAAAACGGTGGATACAAATAAACTGTAATAGCAATAATAAGCCAGGAAAGCAGCAGGAAAAGCGTTTTAATCGTTAAAACCTTACTGTAAATAATATTCAGCTTTTTCGGGCTGTCCCGGTAGATAGCCACATCGCGGGTTGCCGTAATCCTGAAACTATAATCTGTAAGTGCTGTAAAATAAGCAATTAGCGATGCCGAAAAGACAATAACTCCATATTTTTCGAACCCAATCGCTCATA
>CBFGVN010000341.1:0-4139 GCA_965651845.1 uncultured Chryseobacterium sp.
TCGCAGCTGCACTTGTAGAAGGTGTTGCGTTTGCTGCTCTATTCGCAGTAAACTAATTAAACTAAAGCCACTATCTGTAACGGGTGGTTATAGATAGTGGTTATTTAAGAAAAAAAGTAATAATTATTTATACATTAATATAATGGAATTAATTCATCAGTTTTCATCGGGATTATTTATTATCCAGTCTGTTATTTTTCTAGCATTGTTATTTTTGTTAGGTAAATTCGCTTGGAAACCTATTTTAAAGTCTATCAATGACAGAGAAACTTCTATCGTTGATGCTCTTAATCAAGCTACACTAGCAAGAAAAGAAATGGAAACTTTAAAAGAGGATAACGAAAGAATCATTCGTGAAGCTAAAATCGAAAGAGATGCTATCCTTAAAGAAGCCAGAGAGATTAAAGATAGAATCGTAGGTGAGGCTAAAGATGCTGCTAAAGCTGAAGGAGACAAATTGATCGAAGCTGCTAAACAAACCATCACTGCTGAGAAAAATGCTGCAATGGCAGATATTAAAACTCAGATAGGTACTTTATCAGTGAATATCGCAGAGTCTATCCTGAAACAAAAATTAGACAACAGCGAAGCTCAAAACGAATTAGTTCAAAATTATTTAAACCAATCTAACCTTAACTAATAATGCTTACATCTAAAGTAGCTAAAAGATACGCACAAGGTTTACTTGATTTCACCAACGAATCAGGGCAAACGGCTACTATATTTTCTGAAATGAAAGATGTAGTGAAGATCATGACTGAGTCTCAGGATTTGAAAAAGTTCTTCCTTACTCCTTACATTGATTCTAAAAAGAAAATAGAGGTAGCAAAAGAAATTTTTAAAGGTTTATCGGCTTCTTCTCAAAATTTGATTACTTTGGTTATCAGACAGGGAAGAGAAAGTCAACTTAAAAATATTGCTCAGGAATTCATCAATAAAGTTGAAGATATCAATGGCGTACAGAGAATTACTCTTACGACAGCAACTGAGATTTCAAAAGATAATATCAATCAGATCTTAAGATCTACCAATCTTGTAAATGCTTATTCGAATTTTGATTTGAAACTAAATGTAAACCCGAAAATTCTTGGAGGTTATATATTAAGAGTAGGAGACCAGCTAGTAGATGCTTCTGTGAAGTCTAAACTTAATCAAGTAAAAAAAGATTTTCAATTAAACTAATATGAAAAAGGTTTTATACATATCAATGCTTGCTTTCTCATCCTTAGCATTTGGTCAAAAGGTTAAGATTAAAAAAGACAAGGTATTTGTTGATGATAAAGAAACCTATCATATTGAAAAGAATAATTTTAACTTTATTTTATCTGACATAAAGGATAATGAAATTGTTTCAGCCGTAGGGTCTACTTATCAGGTTCCTAAAGCCCCACCAATTTATCCTAATGAATCTCCTTATTGGACAAGGGTAATCTATACTGTAAGATTTTTAAAATACAATAAAGAACTTGTCACAGATCAGGATGATAAAGATATTATTAAAAATATTTATAAGTCTGGTATTTTTGATGAAAACGGAAACGCAGATGAATCTAAAATCGACTTATTTATAGCTAAATATTCAAACGAAGATCTAAAAATTAAACTTTTTAAATAAGAAAAAACAACCATACAATGGCAGAAATAAATCCGGCAGAAGTATCTGCGATCTTAAAACAGCAATTGGCCAACTTCGATACTCAATCAAACGTTGAGGAAGTAGGTACAGTTTTAACCATCGGTGATGGTATTGCTCGTGTATACGGGTTAGAAAACGTACAATACGGAGAGTTGGTGAAATTTTCTAGTGATGTAGAAGGTATTGTACTAAACCTTGAAGAAGACAACGTAGGTGTTGCTTTACTTGGTGAAAGTAAATTAGTAAAAGAAGGTGATACAGTAAGAAGAACAAACAGAATCTCTTCTATCAAAGTAGGAGAAGGTATGTTGGGAAGAGTAGTAGATACTCTTGGTAACCCTATCGATGGTAAAGGTCCTATTACTGGGGATTTATACGAAATGCCATTGGAAAGAAAAGCTCCTGGAGTTATCTTCAGACAGCCGGTAACTGAGCCTTTACAGACAGGTATCGTTGCGATCGACTCTATGATCCCTGTAGGAAGAGGTCAGAGAGAGCTTATCATCGGTGACAGACAGACGGGTAAAACTACTGTTGCGATCGATACGATCATCAACCAAAAAGAATTCTTTGATGCAGGGAAGCCTGTATATTGTATATATGTTGCAATCGGTCAGAAAGCTTCTACCGTAGCACAAATCGTGAAAACGCTTTCTGATAAAGGAGCTTTAGCTTATACGGTAATCGTTGCGGCTAATGCATCAGATCCGGTTCCAATGCAGGTATATTCTGCAATGGCAGGTGCTTCTATCGGTGAGTTCTTTAGAGACACTGGTAGACCAGCTTTGATCGTTTATGATGATTTATCAAAACAAGCGGTAGCATACCGTGAGCTTTCTCTACTATTGAGAAGACCACCGGGACGTGAGGCTTATCCTGGAGACGTTTTCTACCTTCACTCAAGATTATTGGAAAGAGCGGCAAAAGTTATCGCTGATGACCAAATTGCTAGCCAAATGAACGATTTACCAGATTCATTGAAGCCAATCGTGAAAGGTGGTGGTTCATTAACGGCACTTCCGATCATCGAAACTCAGGCGGGTGACGTTTCTGCGTATATTCCAACGAACGTAATTTCTATTACAGACGGACAGATCTTCTTGGAGTCTGACTTGTTCAACTCAGGGGTTCGTCCTGCGATCAACGTGGGTATCTCTGTATCGAGAGTAGGAGGTAACGCTCAGATCAAATCAATGAAGAAAGTTTCTGGTACACTTAAGTTAGACCAGGCTCAGTATAAAGAATTAGAAGCGTTTGCTAAATTCGGTTCAGACCTTGATGCTTCTACTTTAGCAGTTATCTCTAAAGGAGAAAGAAACGTTGAGATCCTTAAACAGCCGGTAAACTCTCCACTTCCTGTAGACAGCCAGGTGGCGATGATCTACGCCGGAACAGAGAACTTATTGAGAAACGTTCCTCTAAATAAAGTAAAAGAATTCCAAATCGAATATATCGAGTTCCTAAGATCTAAGCATCCAGATACAATGGCTGCGATCAAATCTGGAAAAATCGATGATTCAATCACAGGTGTTCTTAAGCAGGCTGCTAATGATTTAGCTTCTAAATATAACTAAAAAATTCAATGTTTAAGGTTTAGAATTCAGTGTTTTAAACCTTAAACTTTAGACCTTAAACCTTGAACCAAAAGAATGGCAAACTTAAAAGAAATACGAGGCAGAATTACTTCAATTTCATCTACGATGCAGATTACACGTGCTATGAAAATGGTTTCGGCAGCGAAACTTAAAAAAGCACAGGATGCAATCGTAATGTTAAGACCTTATTCTGAGAAATTACAGGAGCTTATCCAGAATGTAAATTCGAGCTCGGATCCTGATCAAATTTCAGTTTATGCTCAAAAAAGAGAGGTAAAGAGAGTGCTTTTTATCGCTATTACTTCAAACAGAGGTCTTGCGGGAGCTTTCAACTCATCTATCGTTAAAGAGCTTAACGCACAGTTTCAGAATAAATCTCAATACGAGGTTGAAGTTCTTTCTATTGGTAAAAAAGCTTTTGATGCTGTAAGAAAAACTCGTACAGTATATTCAAATGAAAGCGCGGTTTATGATAATCTGAGCTTCGATACAGTGGCTAATGTTTCTGAAGCGGTAATGACAAGCTTTAGAGAAGGCAAGTTTGATGAAGTTTATTTAATTTATAATAAATTCGTTAATGCTGCTACTCAGGAAGTAACAACGGAACAACTGCTTCCGATTTCTATGCCTGAAACTACAGAGCCTCAGATAGAGACAGATTATATTTTTGAACCCAACAGAACAGAGATCTTAGATAATTTGATTCCTAAGTCTATCAAAACTCAGGTTTTCAAAGCTGTACTGGATTCTATAGCTTCTGAGCACGGAGCGAGAATGACTGCCATGCACAAAGCAACAGACAACGCTCAGGCTTTGAAGAATGATTTAGTAATCTTCTACAACAAAGCAAGACAGGCTGCCATTACAAGCGAAATCTTAGAAATCGTTTCCGGAGCCGAAGCTTTGAA
>CBFGVN010000342.1:0-4134 GCA_965651845.1 uncultured Chryseobacterium sp.
TCTGAATCAGGCTGCTCATGGCGACCGTGAATTTGGATTTATGGTGAGCCGTCTGCGCAAAACCAGTAAAGTTGTCGTAGGGGATTGGGCGGAAGAAAGAGTTCAAAAGCAAATCGGTGATTGGAGCCGAGTTGCAGCAGGTTGGGACGATTGGCAAGGTGCGAAATTCGCCCGTTTTGGTGACAATATGAGATTTGTAGCCGTTACAGATGGTGACAAAGTAGAAGCGGAAACTAAATTTGGATTTTCGGTAAATACCTGGGGAATCGGGGATTTGGTAAGCGTTGTAAATTCTATTGGAGATGGTGAAATCAAAACTTTAATTGAAGAATATGAAGCTTCATACAAAATGGCGGAATCGCTTCTTTCAGGAGGTGCCAACAGAAAGTCACTGGAAGTTGCCGCAAGAATAGAATTAGGCTTAGAAAAATTCCTGAAAGAAGGGAATTTCAAAGGTTTTTCAGACACGTTTGAAGATCTTCACGGGTTGGAACAGCTTCCCGGAATTGCCGTTCAGAGATTGATGCAGAAAGGTTACGGTTTTGCAGGAGAAGGCGATTGGAAAACTACCGCCTTAGTTCGTGCAATGAAAACAATGGGGCAAGGTCTTGAAGGTGGAAATGCCTTTATGGAAGATTATACTTATCATTTGAATCCTTCAAATCCTTCGATTCTAGGTTCACATATGTTGGAAGTTGATCCTGTTTTGGCGGTTGATAAACCATCTTGTGAAATTCATCCGTTGGGAATCGGAGGTAAGGCTGATCCTGTTCGTCTGGTCTTCAATTCAAGAGGAAATATTGATTCTTTGAATGCTGCTTTAATGGATTTTGGAAATCACTTCAGACTGTTAATTAACAAAACAAAAGCATTGGAAATTACAGAAGAATTACCAAAACTTCCTGTGGCAAGAGTGCTTTGGAAACCGCTTCCGGATTTATATACCGCAGCTGAAGCCTGGATTTTGGCGGGTGGAGCACACCACACGTGTTACAGTGAGAACATCAGTGTGGAACAGCTGGAAGATTTTGCAGAAATTGCAGGCATTGAAGCGCTAGTTATTGATGAAAATACAAAAATCCGCGATTTTAAGAATACACTTCGCTGGAATGAAATATATTATCGTTAAACTTGCAAAAATTCTAAAAAATGAGAAAAAAAAGTATCAACCTGATAATTCTTTTTGCAGTTTTATGTATTTTCGGCTGCAATAAAAAAGAAGTTAATCAAAAAACTGATTCAGATCAAATGGAAAATATACAGGTTTCGGATTATGGAGTAACGGCAAAAGGCGATTCCATCAAGAAATATACGCTGACCAACAAAAACGGGATGAAAATGGAGGTCATCAATTTCGGTGGCATTATCACTTCACTTACCGCTCCGGATAAAAACGGAAAATATGAAGATGTCGTTTTAGGATTTACCAAGCCGGAAGATTATTTCAACGGAAATCCTTATTATTTCGGAGCGTTGATTGGACGTTACGGAAATAGAATTGCCAATGCAAAATTCACTTTGGAAGGCAAAACCTATGACATCGATAAAAACGACGGACCAAACAGCCTTCATGGCGGAAAAGAAGGATTTCATACTAAATTCTGGAATATTGAACCTGTAAAAGATGCAAAATTCCCAACGTTGAAACTGACTTACACAAGTGCAGATGGAGAAGAAGGATATCCGGGAAAATTAACGACAACAGTTTTATACACTTTGACAGATGATAATGCTTTAGAAATTGCCTACGAAGCGGAAACCGATAAGCCGACGGTTGTAAATCTTACACAGCATTCCTATTTCAATCTTTCAGGAAATTTCTCAAAAACAATTCTTGACCATGAAATGCAAATCAACGCAGATCAGTTTTTACCGGTTAATGAAACCTTGATTCCTACCGGTGAGCAAAAAGCGGTTAAAGGAACTCCGTTTGATTTCACGGTTTCAAAACCTATCGGAAAAGAAATTAATGCCGATGACGACCAATTGAAAAAAGGAAAAGGCTACGACCACAACTGGATTCTGAATGGAAGTGGATTAAGAAGTATCGCAAAAGTTTATCACGCAGAATCGGGTAGAGTAATGGAAGTGCTTACTGATGAACCGGGCGTTCAGTTCTATTCCGGGAATTTTCTTGATGGAAAATTTGATACCAAAACCGGAGGGAAAAATGAATTCCGAACAGGTTTTTGCTTGGAAACTCAGCATTTCCCGGATTCTCCGAATCAGGCATCTTTCCCGTCAACAGAGTTGAAGCCGGGACAAAAATATCAATCAAAAACAATTTATAAATTCTCAGTTAAGAAATAAAGTATGGGAAATTTAGCAACTATCGATATCATCATTTTTCTTATCTATTTTGTGGTGGTAGCGTCTTACGGAATTTGGATTTACAGAAAGAAAAAATCTGCAGCTACAGGCAGTAAAGATTATTTTTTGGCGGAAGGTTCACTCACTTGGTGGGCAATCGGGGCCAGTTTAATTGCTTCTAATATTTCGGCAGAACAGTTTATCGGAATGAGCGGCGAAGGGTTTTTCGTAGGTGTAGCTGTGGCTGCTTACGAATGGATTGCTGCGCTTGCGCTCATTATCATTGCAATTTGGTTTATTCCGATTTATCTTAAAAACAAGATTTATACGATGCCCCAGTTTCTGGAAACCCGTTACAATAAATCTGTTTCACTGATTATGGCAGTTTTCTGGCTGTTTTTATATGTAATTGTAAACCTTACCTCAATTCTGTATCTAGGTGCTTTGGCGATTGATACGCTGCTTGGAGGTGACAATCTGCATATCATTATGATTGGATTGCTTCTAATGGCTTTATTGATCGGTCTTGGCGGAATGAAAGTAATTGGTTACACCGATGTGATTCAGGTTGCGGTTTTAATTATCGGAGGTTTTGCTACCGTTTATATGGCTCTTCAGATTGTTGACCAGAGAATCAACGGTGCTGCCGTAGGAAATGCTTTTGCAGGTTTTCAAACATTGATGAATGAAGCTCCGCAGCATTTCAAATTAATGCTTGAAAAACCGGTTAAAACAACAACGACTTTAGCAATGCCGGAAAATTTGGACGTTCAGAAATATGTGGTTTTACCGGGATTGGCAATGTATTTTGCCGGTCAGTGGATTGTGAACTTAAATTATTGGGGTTGTAATCAATACATCACCCAAAGAGCTCTGGGAGCAGATTTGAAAACGGCAAGAACCGGAATTCTATTCGCCGGATTCTTGAAATTATTCATGCCGATTATCGTAATGCTTCCGGGAATTGCAGCTTATGTATTATACACAAAGGGACATTTGCCTGGTTTTAGTGGAGTGAAAGATGGCGCATACTCTGCGATTTTAGGATTTTTGCCTACAGGTCTTAAAGGTCTTGCTGTAGCCGCTTTAACAGCTGCAATTGTAGCGTCTTTGGCAGGAAAGGTAAATAGTATTTCGACTATTTTCACTTTAGATATTTACAAAAAGTATTTGAAAACCGATGCTACAGAAATTCAGATGGTAAGAACAGGGCGTTGGGCAATTATCATCGCAATGTTCGTGGCTTTGGCATTTACCTGGACGGATGTGTTAGGAATCGGTGGTGAAGGAGGATTTACCTTCATTCAGAAATATACAGGATTTATCAGCCCTGGGGTTTTTGCGATGTTCCTTTTGGGAATGTTCTGGAAAAGAACTACGGGAACTGCGGCTTTGGTTGGAGTAATTTTAGGATTTGTCCTGGCGATTTTCTTCAACAGCTTTGCAGTAGATATTTTCGGGAAAGAAACTTGGTTATACACCGCTTTCACGTATGAGAAATTGGAAAACGGGGTAGTTCATACCATTACTGAAATTCCATTTCTGATTAATATGGGATGGTCATTCTTTTTCACGATTGTTGCAATGATCCTGATAAGTCTTGCAGGACCGAAAGTCAATCCTAAAGCTTTTGTTATTGATGCAACAATGTTCAAAGTAGATAACAGAACATTGGTCTTAATTGTCGTGACATTGCTTTTACTGACTGCACTTTACGTGAGATTTTGGTAAATTTTAATTTCATTATAAAAAGGATGTCACTCATGGCATCCTTTTTTATTTTTTTTATAATTTTGATAGTGTTTTGAAAACATATTTTCTTTT
>CBFGVN010000343.1:0-4133 GCA_965651845.1 uncultured Chryseobacterium sp.
TTTATTGTATGTTTTTATAACCTTTTGCATTATGTTTTAAGATGAAAAATTTGTGCAATTTGTGTTTAGATCACAAATAATTTTTTCCCACAAAAATCAATAAGTCACCTTTTTCATATTCAATAGAAACCTCATCTTCAACAGCAAAATTTCTCGTTCCTATTCTTGAAGTGATATTTAAACTTCCATTTTTTAAAGGCCAATTCAGTCCTTTTGTTGTGATATTTTCAACTGTTGGAAACGGATATAAGGAAATCATTTTACCTTTTACATTTTTTACTATAAAATTTTTCGGAACAAAATAATATTCAGAAAACTCATCATAAAATTTTATGTTTAATTGATCCTTAAACCTAAAAGCTACAGTAAGGTTTCCAAGAAAATGATCCTGTTCACCCCCGCTTCCCCCTAAAATATCAATATTTTTGAAACCTTTTTCTAAAATAATTTCCAATGCTTTATGGAAATCCGTTTTATCCTGATCCGGCGTATAGATGAATTTTTCATGATAAATATTTTCATCTGTCCCCGAATGAGAATCAAAATCACCAGAAATAAAATCTAATTTTTCTACCGGAAAATCAAGGTTTTTCAAATAGTGGAAAGCTCCGTCTGTACAGGCAATCAAGCCATATTTTTCGGGATTTGGGAAAGATTTCGGAGCATCTCCGTTTATGAAAAGTAAGGCTTTATCTTTCATTCGGATTCCAGTATTCTTCCGCTTCGTTGTTGATTTTGGAAATATATCTTGCCAAAACAAAAAGGTAATCAGAAAGCCTGTTCAAATATTTAATCAGTTCCGGACGTACCTCTTCCGATTCATTCAGGAAAACCAAAGAACGTTCTGCCCTTCTGCAAATCGTTCTTGCCGCATGTAAAAATGTTGCCGATTTTCCGCCGCCGGGAAGAATGAAAAATTGAAGCGGCTCTAATTTTTCCTCAAAAGCATCCATCCAGTTTTCCAGTTCTTCGATTTCAGTTTCGGAAATAGTGAGTGGAAGACGGGATTTTCCGTTGGCCAACATCAGTTTATCCACTGGTGTTGCTGCCTCTGAACCGACTGTAAATAAATCGAACTGGATTTTTTTCAGTTGTTTTAAAACTTCTTCATCTTGAATGTGACTTTTTGCAATTCCGATAAATGAGTTCAATTCGTCTATATTTCCGTAGCTGTCGACTCTTGCACTCGCTTTTGAAACTCTCGTTCCACCATACAAAGCCGTTTGACCTTTATCTCCTGTTTTTGTATAAATTTTCATAGTACTAAATTACTTTTTTCTTATAAGGTTTACAAATGTTTTTGAGATGATGGAAGCCCGATGATGGGTGATGGAAGTTTTATGATTCCGACTGCCATCCTAGCCCAGATTGCAGCGGCATCC
The DNA here is from genome assembly GCA_965651845.1 of uncultured Chryseobacterium sp. Classification (GTDB taxonomy): domain Bacteria; phylum Bacteroidota; class Bacteroidia; order Flavobacteriales; family Weeksellaceae; genus Chryseobacterium. The sequence goes on from CBFGVN010000343.1 coordinate 1,383, forward strand.
TTTTTTGTTGCGGCCGGAGCGAAGCGGAGGCCGTAACAAAAAAGATATAGCGGAAAGCTGGAAATAGCTTCTGAGATACAGGGTTTGAGGTTCGGGTTCTGATGATTGAGGTTGAGGGTTGTTGAGTTTAGATTTCTCCTTCGTCGAAATGACAAGATGATTTTTTATGTTTAATCGCTTTTTGCAGTTTTGTTCAAAATAAAATGATCGATCTCAAAAGACCGACCACTTTCAAATTATTTATCTACCTAACAATGTCGTAAGTATAGTCTAGTAACGGAAAGCGGAACCAATTATTTTAAATTTAAAAAAAAATTTCAAGTTGAAATTCCTACTGACAAACTGTTGTCATCACCTCGTTTTATCTTTGTATCAACAATAACAAACAATATTAAAATTATGACAACTACAGCAACTATCACAAAACAATTTATGACATCTGAACAATTATTAGAGCACTGGCAAGGGCACAGAAACCTTACCAGAAGGGTAATTGAAGCTTTTCCGGAAAAAGAATTATTCGAATTTTCGGTAGGCGGAATGAGACCTTTTGCAAAACTTGCCATTGAACTAATCAGCATCGGAGGACCTGCTTTGAAAGGAATCGTGAACAAAAATATGGAAGCCTACAACGAAGAAGGTTTCAACCCGAAAACAAAAGAAGATATTTTGAAAAAATGGGACGAAGAGACCGAAACGATCAATCATTATTTTGCACAAATTTCTGAAGAACGTTTCCAGGAGACTTTTAATTTATTCGGCCAGTACGAGTTTCCGGTTTATCAGAATATTTTGTATTTCGTGGATAATGAAATTCACCACCGTGGACAAGGATATGTCTATTTAAGAGCTTTAGGAATCGAGCCCCCTTTTTTCTGGGAGAGATTCTAGGATCTCTCATACCTCTGTTCAGGCTAAGAGCATTGATTGACCTTAATATGAAAAATCAATCATAATGAAAGGCAATTGCAGAATTGTGAAAGTTTTCAAACCAATCCATAACTTGTTTAGACCTTCTTTTGCTTTTTGCTTTGCCTTTTAAAAATAAAAATCATCTCAAATTAAATTAATATTGCTAAGAACCTCAACCAAATCTTTTTTGTTGGGGTTTATTTATGTTTGTCTGAGATCTTTAACAACAGCTCATTCAGTCTCGTCTGAAGACTTTCCGGCTCCAAAATAGTCGCATAATCGGCAAAAGTAATCAGCCAGCGTGGAAATCCATCGTGGATCCATTCTGTTTCAAAGGTTAGCTCCATTCCGCTTTCTGTTTCAACTTCTTTAATTAATCCGTAATATTTTTTCGAATTAACCAGATGATTCATTATTTTTTTCTCTACCAAAAGCTTTACCGTGGTTTTGTTTCCGTTTCCGTTTTTCCTGTAGTCATTGATTTGTCCGTATTCCTGTAAAAAAGGATTCTGCGTTTTGAAAATCTGTAAAATCCTGTCGACCCTGAATTGCCTGAAATCATTTCTCAACGTACAAAAAGCCATGATATACCAATAATTAAACTCAAAGAAAATTCCGACTGCTTCGATCGTTCTTGTAGAAATCTTAGAATCCATGGTTTTGTATTCCATTGTCAGCTGCCTCTTTTCGGCAATGCTTTCCAAAATAATCGGAATAACGTTTTTTATATTATCTTCGGTTTTCGGGTGATAATTGTAAACGTCAATCTGCTTTTCGATATTTTCAATTAAATTTTTATCTGAATATTTTAATACGGAACGTACTTTTTCCATGGCTGTCTGGTAGTGATTTCCCAAACTTTGATGTAAAAATTTCTGCATCAATTTTTCAGCCGTTATGAAACTCAAAACTTCTTCCTTTGTAAACATAACAGGGGGAAGTTTATAACCATCCATCAAAGAATATCCGCTCCCGGCCTCACCAACAATTGGGATTCCAGCATTTTCCAATGTTTTTACATCACGGTAAATCGTACGTACACTCAGTTCAAACTTATGGGCAAGATCCTGTGCCCGTACAATCGGTTTTGACTGCAGTTGAGTGAGAATAGCGGTAACTCTGTCGAGTTTTTTAAGGTAATGGTCGTTCATTTGGGTTTGAGGGTTGGAGTGTATTAGAGTTTAGCCTTTTAGCCTTTTAGCCTTTTAGCAAAATTACCTTTTTATTAATTATCCTTAAAACTATTCACCAATTTATCAAGGTTCAAACTTCTCGCCGAAGCATCAAAAATTTCCCTATACGTTCCGTTGATTTGAACCAATTCATCGTGGGTTCCACTTTCTACAACCCTCCCCTTTTTCATTACATAAATTTTATCCGAGTCCAAAATCTGCGATAGAGAGTGAGAAATAATGATCACCGTTCTGCCTTCTTTTATGGCATCTAAAGAATTTTTAATCTGCTCCGTGGCAATGGCATCCAGACTGGCTGTCGGCTCATCGAGAAAAATAATCGGCGGATCTTTTAAAAATAACCTTGCAATGGCAATTCTCTGCTGCTGACCTCCCGAAAGTTGGGTCGCATCATGCTGATACCGATCCGGCAAATCCAGAATCTGTTCATGAAGATAAGCTTTTTTCGCAGCTTCCTCAATTTCTTCAAACGTTGCATTCATATTTCCGTAACTGATATTGTCTTCAATGCTTCCCTGGAAAATATGGTTTTTTTGAAGCACTAGACCAAGATCATCACGGAGAAAGGTATTATTAAAATCATTTAAATTAACATGATCCAATATTATTTCACCGGAATCAGGAAGATAAAATTTACATAAAAGAT
>CBFGVN010000344.1:0-4124 GCA_965651845.1 uncultured Chryseobacterium sp.
GATAAGTCTGGAACAAATGACAAGAAATAATTGTACCCAAAACAGAATCTCCCAAAAACTCAAGTCTTTCGTAATTACTGTCTTGATTTTTAGAAGAGTTTTTCAATGAAAAAGCTTCACGATAAAGAGCAACATTCTGTACATCAGTACCTAACATTCTGCTGAGTTCGGTGCTGAGAAAGTAATCTCTTTCGGTTAATTTTCTTTTTCTGTTTTTGAGAAGGAATTTAGAAAAGTATTTCTGTAACTCCATTCATTGAATTTAGATTTTCGTAAATAGAACGCAAGCGTTATGCCCACCAAACCCAAAAGTATTACTCATGGCTACTTTTACATCTTTCTTTACAGCTTCGTTGAATGTAAAATTCAATCTGCTGTCAATATTTTCATCATCAGTAAAATGGTTGATGGTAGGAGGAACAATACCATGAATAATAGTTCCCAACGCAGCAATAGCTTCAATAACTCCTGCAGCACCCAAAAGGTGGCCAGTCATTGATTTTGTAGAATTAATCTGAATATCATAAGCATGCTCTCCTAATAATTTTGAAATCGCATTGGATTCTGCAATATCTCCTAATGGAGTAGATGTACCATGCATATTGATGTGATCTACTTCATCAGCAGTTAGTCCTGCGTCTTCCAGACAATTTTTCATTACCAGATAAGCTCCTAATCCTTCAGGATGCGGCGCAGTCATGTGATGTGCATCTGCACTCAGACCACCGCCTTTTAATTCTGCGTAGATTGTAGCACCACGTTTTACCGCGTGCTCATATTCTTCAAGAACAATACATCCTGCTCCTTCACCCAATACAAAGCCATCTCTGTCTTTGTCGAAAGGTCTTGAAGCTGTTTTAGGATCATCATTTCTTGTAGAAAGTGCCATCATTGCATTGAATCCACCGACACCACTTGCTGTAACGGCTGCTTCAGAGCCTCCACACACAATCACGTCTGCTTTTCCCAGCTGGATCAGCATTTTGGAATCAATTAAAGCATTTGCAGAAGAAGCACATGCAGAAACAGTAGTATAATTCGGACCGTGGAAACCATACTCGATAGAGATGTGCCCCGGAGTGATATCCGCAATCATTTTCGGAATAAAGAAAGGATTGAATCTAGGAATGTCTGTATTGGCCCATCCTAAAACTTCAGTTTCGAAAGTCTCTAAACCTCCGATTCCTGATCCCCAGATTACGCCGACTCTGTTTTTGTCTACGCTGTCTTCGATAATTCTTGAGTGTGCCACTGCTTCTCTTGCAGCCACAAGCCCAAGCTGTGTATTTCTATCCATTTTTTTTGCTTCTTTCTTATCGAAATGCTGCAACGGATCGAAATTCTTCACTTCGCAAGCGAATTTTGTTTTGAAGTTTGTGGCATCAAAAAGAGTAATCGGAGCTGCACCGCTCTCACCTTTCACAAGATTTTCCCAGTATTCTTTTGCATTATTTCCAATCGGCGTTATTGCTCCAAAACCGGTTACAACTACTCTTTTTAATTCCATAAACTTTGTTTAATTTCTTTTTTGTTGAAGAATATTATTTATTTACTACTTCCTCGATATAAGCGATAGCGTGTCCTACAGTAGTAATTTTTTCAGCCTGATCATCAGGGATTTGAATGTTGAATTCTTTTTCAAACTCCATGATCAATTCAACTGTATCCAATGAATCAGCTCCTAAATCGTTAGTGAAGCTAGCTTCAGGAGTTACTTCTGTTTCTTCAACGTCAAGCTTATCAGCGATGATAGCTTTTACTCTTGATGCAATGTCTGACATAGTAAATTATTTTTTTAATTGTTAGATGGTGCAAATATATAAAATTCTTTACGATAAAACATTTTTTTAGTCTTTTTTGTGGCTTACTGATAGTTATTTTGTGATGGGAGTGTTTAGTATTTTAATTTTCAGGTATTTATAAATTGCATGTATGGAAACGATCTTGATCGATTTTAATAATAATGATGAAAAAGGTTTTTAATCCTTATATATATGATCTGATTTTTAAGGTCTTGTATGTAGATTTTTTTTATTAACGCAATGCTCGCAAGGTTTTTATTGATAGCTTATTTGTGTTTTTTGTTCGCAAGGGCACTTCGTTCAGCGAATGATAGCAGGACTAATTGATGAAACTCTGCTCAACAGATAATAGCATAAAGCCTTGGCTGAGTGTAACGCCCTTGCGAACGGAAAATATTTTCAAAGTTTATTTTTAAAAAAAACTTTGCGAGCATAGCGTTTAGAAAGATTAAAAAAAGTTTAATTAAGATTAATTTAAAAATGACTTTTTTAACAAAGCAACATTGAGCTTTTTAACAAAACAGATGTCTCCATATCTGACGGATATTTGTATCAAACAAAATCAGTAATAAAAATGAAAAAAGTTTGGTTTATCACAGGAAGCTCAAAAGGTTTAGGAAAAAGCCTTGTTGAAGCAGTGTTAGCAAAAGGAGATTATGTAGTAGCAACTGCAAGAAATCCTCAACAATTAAATGATTTGGCCGGAAAATATCCGGAACAGCTTTTACCATTAGAATTGGATGTTCAGAATAAAGAACAGATTTATGTGAGAGTAGATGAGGCTGTGAATCATTTCGGGAAAATCGATGTTTTGGTAAATAATGCAGGCTTCGGAGTTACGGGTGCTGCTGAAGCTTTTACAAATGAGCAGGTTAGAAGTCAGCTGGAGGTTAATTTATACGCCCCGATTGAAGTGACAAGAGCCGTTTTACCCTATATGAGAAAAGAAAGATCAGGACATATTTTGCAAATCAGTTCAATTGGAGGAAGAGTAGGGAACGCCGGGCTTTCTATTTATCAGGCGGCAAAATTCGGATTGGCAGGATTTTCGGAATCGTTGAGTAAAGAAGTTGCCCCACTGGGAATTAAAGTGACCTGCATCGAACCGGGTGGTTTCCGTACAGAATGGGCTGGTTCTTCTATGAGTTTTGCGAAAGATATTGAAGGTTATGAAACGACGGTGGGAGGAGTGAAAGAACATTTAACTTCCGGAAAGTTCATCCCGATGGGTGACCCTGCAAAAGCTGCAAAAGTAATGACCGAAATCGTTGAATATGAAAATCCTCCATTACATTTGGTGTTGGGAAGTGAAGCTGCAGCCATTCTGAGAGCTGCAGATGAAAACAGAAAGGAAGAGTTTGAAAAATGGCTGGATGTCACTATTTCCACCGATCATGATGATGCCGTAAATATTTTTGAAACAGAATACGGAAAGCAATATCTTGCTCATAAAGGAATTAACATAAAATAGGTTTAAATAATGGGACTGTAAATATTGCAGTCTCATTTTAATTATCTTTGTATTGTAATGAAATCTAAAAGAGAAGATTTTGGAAATATCGTGTATTCCTGCTACACTCAGGTGAGTCGGCAGGGAGAGCATTTTGTGTCTGATCACGTGCTGAGTTATCAGATTGCAGGAGATCTGGTACTGAATGACGGTTTTAAAGATTATTCTGCGACCGACGGATCGATTCGGTTTTTGAAGAGAAATCAGCTGTTGAAATTTACCAAGCAGCCTCCGCCAAATGGGGAATTCAAGTCATTGTCGGTTTACCTGGATCAACAGATTTTAAAAGATTTCAGCATAGAATATGGTCTGACTGCAGAGAAAAAATATGTTGATAAACCTTTATTGTTATTAACTGAAAACCCATTATTGCAGAATTTTATGCAGTCATTACTAATGTATCAGTTTTCGGATAAACTTTCAGATTCCCGTTTGGTAGAAGTGAAAGTGAAGGAAGCATTAATTTTACTCTTGCAGGAAGAACCGGATTTAAAAAATACTTTATTTGATTTCAATGAACCCGGAAAATTGGATATTGAAGCGTTTATGAATAAAAATTATCATTTTAATGTTAATTTAGATCGTTTTGCGTATCTCACCGGAAGAAGCCTTGCAACCTTCAAGCGTGATTTTGAAAAAATTTTCGGAATCACACCCGGAAAATGGCTGCTTCAAAAAAGATTAAAAGAGGCATATTACCTTTTAGAAAAAGGAAAAATGGCGTCTGATATTTATCTTGATCTTGGCTTTGAAGATTTGTCTCATTTTTCGTTTGCCTTTAAAAAACAATATGGTTTGGCTCCCAGTAAAAT
>CBFGVN010000345.1:0-4118 GCA_965651845.1 uncultured Chryseobacterium sp.
GGCTCAGGGTCCAGTAATAAACTTCAGGCTGGAAGCAGTAAGCAGAACAATGGCTTTGATTTTCATTTAGTCAAATTAAATCAACAGGGAGAAGAAGTCTGGGAAAAATATTTTGCTGGTAAGAATCATGATTTTCTTTCGGCGACAGTTGCTACTCAGGAAGGAGGATTTTTGCTTGCAGGGACTTCTTATTCAGGAAAAGGAGTGGATAAGAAAGAAGAATCTAAAGGAGGAACAGATATTTGGCTTGTCAGGTTGAATGAATTTGGAGATGAAATGTGGCAGAAAACTATTGGCGGAGCTTCAGATGAAGAAGCAAGATCAGTCATTCAAACTACAGATTTCGGTTTTTTTGTGGCTGGAAATGTCACCCTTCCCTTCGACTCAGCTCAGGGTAAACTGCCTCAGGGGACAGCTAAAGGTTACGGTTCCAAAGATGTTCTTATTGTAAGACTGGATAAAAACGGTAAAGAATTATCACAATTAATTTTAGGAGGAAAAGGTTTGGACGAAGTTGAGAAAATGATTCCTACAAAAGATGGTGGTGCTTTATTAGGGGTGTATTCACGCAGTGGAAGAACTGCAACCGGCAGCCTTTCATCTGCCACCTCAAAACAAACTGAAAACTTTGGTGAAGGCGATTACTGGATCATTAAGCTTAATAAAGATGGAAAAGTTGAATGGGAAAAGAACTTCGGAGGTAAGGAAGATGATCATTTAAGAACGTTGGCTTTGACATCAACAGGTTATTTAATTGGTGGTGAATCAAGATCGGAAAGATCAGGAAATAAATCTGTAGGAATAGAAGAAGGAACCGATTTATGGCTTATCTCACTTAATGAAAGAGGAGAAGAGATCTGGCAGAAGTCTTACAATTTTAAAAACAGGGATGTTTTGATGGGAATGAGTGTGATAAGCGAGATGATGGAAGATGGAAGCGGGAAGTCAAAAGGAGTTTTGTTAGGAGGCTATACTCAGGCAGAAGGAAGGGTTGAAAATGATGATGAAACTTTTTGGATGCTGTATTTGGATCAAAATGGAAATGAGCAATGGAGAAAGCATGTGAAAGGAGAATCAAGTAAGAAGGAGGAAAGATTGTCTGATATTAAACTGAACAGAGACGGATCAATAGTATTAGCAGGAACGAGTGCAGAAGAATTAGGAAAAGAAAACTGGAAGATTGTAAAGCTGGGAGATAAGCAGATTGATCAGTTAATCGAAAAGCAGGATATTAAGATCTATCCGAATCCGGTGACAGACTATGCTTATGTGGAAATTGGTTTTGATTTTAAGGAAACTGAAATTTTGCTTTATGATATGTCGGGAAGACAATTACAGAGCTTGAAAACAAAAAATAAAGTAACGAAGATGAATACTCAGAATTTGATTCAGGGAGCTTATCTGATTGTTATTAAAACGGACACGAATAAAACTGCTAATGCTAAACTCATCAAAAAATAATAAACATAAATTATGAAAATAAAAATTTTAACGCTTCTTTTGGGCGGTATGCTTTATGCACAATCGGGAGGAACAGGAGGCAGTAATCAGGATAAATTTCTCCCGAATATTACCCCTCCATCCCCACAGGCTGGTACACTGGGAAATTATGGGAATGTGCCTGTGGGGCTCTTTACAGGCTCAGCCAATATTTCTATCCCTTTATTTAGCTATAAGACATCGGATATTAGTCTTCCCATCAATCTTTTTTATGGATCAAACGGGATTAAAGTTGATGATATTTCGGGAAGTTTCGGACTGGGCTGGAATCTGAATTTCGGCGGAGTTGTTACAAGAACCGTAAGGGATCTGGCTGATGAATCACAACAGGGAATAGATATTCCCGATAGTGCCAATGGCGGATATGGCAATGCGGTGGCTTCTGCTTTTTTTAATCTTGCAGGCAGTTCTTCTGCTGATACAGAACGGGATTTATATTCATTCAGCTATAACGGTAACTCAGGTAAATTTGTGTTTGATAAAAACGGAAATCCCGTATTGGCAGACCAGCAGAAAATAAAGATTGAGACCCTTTCTAATCTACAGGGTTTTATCATCACAGGAACAGATGGGATAAAATATTACTTTACTGAAACAGAGCAAACTATGTTCAGAAGTATAGGAGCCGGACATTCTGCACCGGACACTTATCCCACAGCATGGTATTTAACAAAAGTTGTCCATCCTTCAGGTGATGAAGCATACCTTACGTATGAAATTAACAATTACGAGTATACGGCTTCAGAATCGCAGAATATGTCGTTTTCCTATCCCGTTATGCAGGTAAGCTGTGGCAATACCATCTATTCAAAAACGGCGGAAATCAGTGGAATAGTTTCCCATACCATGAGGGTTGTCGGGACGAAAATTTCTAAGATAAGCAGTAATAATCCTGTACATGGAGAAATACGATTTACCTACAACTCAGCTACGGATGCCGAGTTAACATCAGGAGCCTATAATAAAATAGTGTCCATATCACAATATGATAAAAACTCCAGTCTGATCGATCAGGTTAATTTTATCTATCTTTCAACCACAAACAACAGGACTTTCTTACAAGGATTAACATTTAAAGAACCTGGTAAAACCTATGGCTTTGAATATATAAATCCGGGTACATTTCCTGCAAGGCTATCAAGAAGTCAGGATCATTGGGGATATTTTAACGGGCAGAATAATAACAATATAGTTCCTTTAAACTTATCCGGTTACGGGCTGGAAAACATGAGCTATCCGGGAGCAAACAAAGAACCTCAGCCAAGTTTTGCAAAAACAGGAATGCTGAGTAAAGTCATTTACCCTACAAAGGGATATACAGAGTTTGATTATGAAGGAAACGACTATTTTGGAACAAGGACAATTCAGCCCCCGTTGGCAACAGAGTTTGTTGAGGTGTCGGGCGGGGAAAGCCAGTTTGGAGTATCACAGGAAAAAATAATAAATAATGGGGTACAGCAGTATGTAAAAATTACAGGATCAGCAAGTTTTAATCCTTCATGCCCTCCCAATAATGATGTAGGGAAAAGCAAAGGATTTTTAACCGTTACCCGTGTGGAGGATAATACAGCGGTACAGTTGTTGGTATTATCGCAATACGGAACCTATATCCCTGCTTCAACGAATCAGCTTTTATCAAGCCAGAGTACTTATTATTTTATTGCAGAACCCAATAAAACGTATAAAGTAAAATTAGCCACTTCGTTTGAATGTACCAATTCGTCGGTTGCCATTACCTATAGAAAAGGACTTCCCCAGACAGTTGAAGAAAACATTATTACAGGAGGTATCAGAATAAAATCAACTCAGGATAGAGAAACGGGTACTGGTAATAATATTTACAAAAGATATTTTTATGCCAAAAAGAATTCTTTACAAAAATCAAGTGGTGACAAAGGGGCTACACCCGTTTATTATGATCTTAAAACGACCCGAAATAATTGTAATGGAGGTCTGTGTCTATATTATGACACGACAGATATGATGATTAATTCCAGCAGTATGTTGTCATTATTTGATACCGGAAATTCAAATTGTTATTACAGGGATGTTACAATCAGTGAGGGGGCTGATAACTTTGAAAACGGAGGTGAGACAAAATCTTTTCAAATCACCAGAGATTATATAGGGAATCAGGTACTGGGAAACAATACGATATACAGCTCAGCATGGACAAATTTTGGGTATAATAACGGACAGGAATTAACATCCGCAATATTTCATAATGCCAAAACTCCGTTAAAGCAGGTTATAAGCGAATACCAATTGGAAGATGCTTTTAATAAAGAAGTAAAATCGTATGCAGTAAGAAAGAATTTTGAATTAATCTGCGGAAATAGTACGCTTCATTCCTGTACGCAGTATGAAACGCAGAATTATCCTGCTAATCCCTGCTACGGAAAAACAGAAGGAACTCAGGTCTATTTGCCGGATGTCAGCAATTTAGATGTTATGGAGTATAAACATATTTCTTACTGGAATCATTTAAAGTCACAAACCACAACAGAGTACTTAAACGGAACCCCTCTTACAAGCCAGACGGAATATTTTTATAACAATCCATATCATTATCAACTAAATAAAGAAAAAAGTATCTTTCCAGACGGCACCATCAACGA
>CBFGVN010000346.1:0-4111 GCA_965651845.1 uncultured Chryseobacterium sp.
CTTTCACGGTATTTCCTGTAGCCTGAGTTGCCATTGTCATATAAGATGCATCCACAGGAGTTTTAATGAACAATTTTCCGCCTTCATTTTTGAATTCTACTGCACCTTCTATCGCTCTGTTGAACGTCACCAAAGTTCCATTAATAGACTTCGTTTCGCCCGGTTTGATGTAAATATTCTGTCTCCCGGTCTGTCCCGTAGACACTAAATGAAGATATTCTGCACCATTCGGATCAGCAATTAAGCTGTCTTTTTTTCTCTGAACATACTCTTTAGCAAAAACTTTCACCTGCTTTCCATGGAAATCATAGGTTGCGTTGAAATCTTTGTGCAAAGGAGACATTAAATAAGGTACATCCTGATAATTAAGCACATCCCCCTTTTCTTCAATCTGAATTTTAAAGAAATTTTTGTCGGTTACGATTTCTTTTGACGTTTCCCCTTCCCTGATGTGCATCGTTCCTTCGAAACTGATGTATCGTGTGATGGCACCACCAATGAAAATAAGGATAAAAGCAAGGTGAAAAACCAAAACCGGCCATTTTTCTCTTCTCCAAAGTCTGTATCTTCCGATATTTCCGATAAAGTTGAGAATAAGCAGGAACATGATGAGTTCAAACCATTTTGCTTCGTAAATTAGCGCTTTTGCTGTGGGAGTTCCGTAGTCGTTTTCTAAGAACGTTGCATATGCCATTGCAAATGCGTACACCAGTAGCAACACAGCCATTGTTCTGGTCGAGATAAGAATATCCTGGAGCTTCTTCATGATTTATATACTTGACATGCAAAAATAAGGATGATAAACCACAAAGAGGATAAAAAAAGCTGTTTTTTATCACTTTACGGCCGATAAACGTTATTTTGAACCGTTCTTAATAATTCTAATTTTGTTGAGGAAAATTTAAATTGTAATACCCCATTGATTTAGAATTAAAAAAAGCTATAGACTGATTGGATCTGCCTATTTCTCAAGAGTGATCTTTTTTCTGATTTTGCTTAAAAATTCATGGGAAATTCCCAGGTATGATGCGACTTGCTGCTGTGTAAGGCGTTGTTCCAGCATAGGATATTTTTCCAGAAACTCATGATAGCGTTTATCTGCGGTCTTATTCATCAAAGATAAAATTCGCCTTTGTAAAGCGATGGAAGACTGCTGATTCATCACTCTGAAAAGCTTTTCAATTTTTGGCATGGTTTCATAAAGATCTTCTTTTTCTTTTTTTGAAATCATTAAAACCTCACTGTCTTCCAAAGCTTCAATATTCAAAGTGCTCGGTACGTTGTTGATTAAACTGTCCAAATCAGTGATCCACCAGCCAGCTATGGCAAAATATAAAGTCTGCTCAGATCCGTCTTCATTTAAAAAATACACTTTAAAGCATCCGTTTAAAACGAAACCTTCAAAACTGCAATATTCTCCTTCTTTTAAAACAATATCTTTTTTCTTAAAATTTTTAAGTTGAAAAGGTTTTGAAAAACGTTGAAACTCTTCATCGGAAAGCTGGATATGCCTTGATATATTTTTGTAAAGCAAGTTGTTCATCCTTTATATTTAAGCAAAATAAAGATACCAATATTATTGATACTTTCATTAATTCTGATTTTAATAAAGTTTAAAGACTATTTCCCGTTTAAAAAATCATTTGTATCGACAACTTTAGCGTACAGATTTCCCAACGCTGAAATTCCCGCTAAAAATGATCGTTGAACTTCTGCTGCTTTTACAACCTGCCCGTTTACTTCTCTGTCTCTGGTTGCAGTGGCATCACCGATAATCGTGTTGTTAAAGCCTAAATCAAAAGCAGCCCTCGTTGTAGATTCTACGCAAACATCCGTCATCATTCCTGTAATGATAAGGTTTTTGATCTGTTTTGATTGTAAATAAGTCAAAAGATCCGTATCTCTGAAACTGTTAGGATAGTGTTTTACAATTACTTTTTCTCCGTTTTTTGGTTCAACTAAAGAATTAATTTTTGCTCCTTTTGTATCTGGAAGAAAGAAAGTTGCACCTTCATTGATAGCAATATGCTTGATGTTGATCACAGGAAGATTATTCTTTCTGAAATATTCTAACATCTTCCGTGTATTTTTTCCGGCTTCTTCGGCTCTCATTAAAGGCATATTTCCGCCTTTGAAGTAATCATTCTGTACATCGATGATTAATAATGCTGTATTTTCCATGTTTTTTCTTTTTTGTGCGTTAATAATTAATGAAATTAAAGTCAGGCAAATAATCAATGTGTTTTTAAATACATTTTTCATAATTTTTATTTAAATTTTAATGAGACAAAATTATATAGAAGAAAAATCCTGACATTTGAACTAGTTCAAAAAATAAGAGGAAAAATTAACACTTCTTTTAAGGAAAAAAGCATTCATTTAATGTCGAAAAAACATTAAATTTGCCCACACTGATATTATGGATAAAAACACACAAAACAAACAACAGGACTCGCCTGAGAAAGGCAAAATTTTATCTAAGCCACGTATATTTTTCGGGCTTACTTTTATACTTTTTTCTATAGTTCTTACCTTTTCATTTGTCTCATACTTAATGAATTGGAAGGCTGATCAGAGCCAGGCAGGAACAATGCTTGACAAGAGTATAAAATCATCAAATCTTTTCGGAAAACTGGGCGACTGGCTCGGGAATATCTTTATTTTCGAGAGTATTGGTGTTGCTTCGTTCATCATAGCTTTTCTGTTTTTGGTTTTCGGAACCATTATTCTGAAAAAGAAAATGTTCAAACCATGGAAAACTGTTGGGCATTCTTTGTTTTTTATCTGCTGGCTTCCGATTTTTATGGGAGCCATTACAAAAGGACAAGGCGTTTTGGGCGGAGTTTACGGATATCAGATCATGGATTCGCTGAACGCGATTATCGGAACGGTGGGACTTTGGCTGGTTTTGGCAGCAAGTATTGCGTTATACTTTATTCTTGAATTCAATCTTCGTCCGAGTTCAATTAAGTCTAAACTGAATGATATTAATGAAAATACCATCGGAAGAGTAAAATCTATGATGCCAAGTTCCGATGAAAATTTTGAAGCAGATGAAGAGCTGATCGAGGAAGCTGCAAATGCAGAAGAAACTCCATCAAAAATTACGGTGACGGAAGTAGTTGAAAAACCAATAGTGACAATGTCAGAACCAGAGCATGTAAGAATCCCGATAGGATTTCCTGAGTTTCCGGTTTCTACCAACTTAGATCCGATTGTGACGCCTAATCAGACTTCGTTTGAAGAAGAGAATAAAAATGATTTTTCACAATCTTTACATATAAACATTAATACAAAACCTTCGATCCCGACTTCAAGTCCGGAGCAAGCTTTTGATATTAAACCTTCCAATAGTGTTCAGGAAAATATTAAATTTAATGTAGAAGTTGCACCAGTAGTTGATATTCTGGATGATACGGATAAAAAATCTCAGGAATTAATCGAAAAACATGGACTTTACGATCACAAGTTGGATCTGGCCAAATTCCAGATGCCGACTGTGGATCTTTTGAAAGATTATGGAAGTGAAGAAATTTCTATTAATAAAGAAGAATTAGAGGAAAACAAAAATAAAATTGTCGGATTACTTAAAAACTTTAATGTAGGTATTGCTGAAATTAAAGCAACCATCGGCCCTACTGTAACGTTATATGAAATTGTTCCGGAAGCCGGAATCAGAGTAGCTGCGATTAAGAAACTGCAGGATGATATTGCATTGAACCTTTCAGCTTTGGGAATCAGGATTATTGCACCGATGCCCGGAAAAGGTACGATCGGGATTGAAGTTCCGAGAAAAAATCCTACGATGGTTTCTATGCGTTCGGTGATTGCTTCACAAAAATTCCAGAATACGGATATGGATCTTCCTGTGGTTTTCGGAAAGACGATTTCCAACGAAATTTTCATGGCAGACCTTTCAAAAATGCCACACTTACTGATGGCGGGAGCGACAGGACAAGGTAAATCGGTGGGTATCAATGCGATTTTAACTTCCCTTCTTTACAAAAAACACCCAAGCGAATTGAAATTCGTAATGGTGGATCCTAAAAAAGTGGAGCTTTCATTATATTCAAAAATTGAAAGACATTATCTGGCTAAACTTCCGGATGCT
>CBFGVN010000347.1:0-4087 GCA_965651845.1 uncultured Chryseobacterium sp.
CAAAAATCTTGCAGAAAGAGTAAGAGACGGAAAAATCACTGTTGACGAAATGACGGGCGGTACATTCACGATTACAAATGGTGGTGTATTCGGGTCTATGTTGTCTACTCCGATTATCAATCCTCCTCAATCTGCAATCTTGGGTATGCACAACATTATTCAAAGACCGGTAGCGGTTGACGGGCAGGTGGTAATCCGTCCAATAATGTCTTATGACCACAGGATTATCGACGGAAGAGAGTCTGTAGGATTCCTTGTAGCGGTAAAAGAAGGTATCGACAACCCTGTTGAAATACTAATGGGAGGTGACGAAAGAAAAGCCCTTGAATTATAAAAAATTATAGCTTTTAAGCAAATTATAATATAAAATTCTAATCTCGTCTTGAAAAAGGCGAGATTTTTGTATATATTTAGAAAATACTAAGATGATGTTCTCAAAAATGACTTCAAATATCAAAGTTTCAGTAATACCTGAATATGATAGCAAAAATAGTTATCCATCTGAAAACAGATATGTTTTTAAGTATAACATAACCATAGAAAATGACGGAAGTTTTCCTATAAAAATTCTTAAAAGAAAGTGGTTGATTTTCGATGTTGGGTTTGGATACACAGAGATTATTGGTGACGGAGTGATCGGTTTGACACCGGAAATTCCGAGTAGTGAAAATTTTGCTTATTTTTCCAATGTAATGCTTCGTTCCGGAGTAGGAAATATGAGCGGAAAATACCTCGTAAAAAACATGGAAACCCAGGAAAATTTTGAAATAGATATTCCTAAGTTTAATTTATTGTCTGAAGTTTTGAGCAATTAATTAAGGCAAAGAAAGCTTATAAAGCAAAAAGGCTAATTGAATTAATAGTTTAATGATTAATTTATGAGAATAGACTTAAAGCTTTTTAATTTTCAATTTCATATAATCCGCAATTTCTTCATTGCTGGTGAGAAATAATTTTTCAAAAGCCAATAAGGAAATTTTTGCACAAACTTCAGCATCGTCGCCTGCCCGGTGATGGTTGAATTTGATTTGATGATATTCCGCTAAATGTTTCAGCCCGTATTTTGGCAGATAATTCCATGATTTTTTTGCTAATTGAATGCTGCACAAATAATTCAGTTTCGGAGTAAACATTCCATAATGATTCAGGCATCCTCGCAAAACACCTGCGTCAAAACCTGCATTATGGGCAATCATCAACGTTCCGTACATCATTTCTTCCACTTCATACCAGATTTCATCGAAGGTAGGGGCATCTTTTACATGATCCGGTAAAATGCCGTGAACATCCACGTTAAAAGGACTAAAGTAAGGAAAGCTCGGCGGTTTTATCAACCAGGTTTTAGTCTCAACAATTTTGGAATCCTGTACAATACAAATGCCCAACTCACACGCAGAATTCCTCTCGTGTGTAGCTGTTTCAAAATCTAATGCACAAAAATCCATTTAAAATTGTTTAAAGTTTATTGTTCAATGTTTTAGGTTCAATGTTTTGAGTGTAATGTTCTTTATTCACCATCTCGAATCTCAACACGGAACTCAAAACCCGAAACTATCTATTTAAGAAATGTTTAAATATTAACCATTTAGACTGATAGAACACTTCTTTCTGATATTCCTGACGGCGTTTCCAGGTTTCTGCAGCCTGACCATAGAATGCAAAATGTGCTCTTGCAACAGCCCAAAGATGCGGAAATCCTTGTTTTAAACCAAAATAAATCCCTGCGACACCATCTAAGCATAATCTGAAAAATATCAATCCAATAAGTTTTGGAAAAGGTAAATTTTTCAATAGCATGGAAAGATTGTTCCTGATATTTAAATATGTTTTCTGTGCGCTTTGTTTATTTAAAGTTCCTCCGCCTACGTGGTATACTTTAGATTTTCCGGTATAAAAAATTTTCTTTCCTGAGTTTATTAACCTCCAACAAAGATCAATTTCTTCCTGATGAGCAAAAAAATGTTCATCAAATCCGTTCTGTTCCCAAAAATCTTTAGATCTGATAAAAAAACAGCAGCCAGATGCCCAGAAGATTTCTGCTTCATCGCTGTATTGACCTTTATCTTCTTCAAGATCATCAAAAATTCGGCCTCTGCAATAAGGATAACCGAGATTATCGATCAGACCTCCTGCAGCTCCGGCAAATTCAAAATAATTTTTATTATTAAAAGATAAAATTTTAGGCTGAATCGCCGATATGGCTATATCTTTTTCAAATAAACTCAAAACAGGGGTGATCCAGTTTTCAGTAACTTCAACATCTGAATTCAAAAGACAGTAAAATTCATGATCAATCTGCTTTAAACCTTCATTATAGCCTCCTGCAAAACCATAGTTTTTATCGTTTTTAATGATTTTCACCGACGGGAAATTGTTTTGTAAAAAAGCAATGGAGTCATCTGTTGACAAGTTATCAATGACATAAATATCTGCATCCTGAGAAAACTGAACAACTCCCGGAAGAAATTTTTCAAGCCAGCTTTTTCCATTCCAGTTTAATATGGCAACTGCTAATTTTTTCGACATGAAAATCTATATTTTTTGAGAATCAAAATTTTTAATAGAATCCTGATATTTCCATTTTCTGTGCGACCAAAGATAGTTGTCCGGCCTTTTGTGTAAAGTGTTTTCCAATAATTTATGGAATTTTTTCACCACTTCATGTTCCACGAATTTCTCACCATCCGGATAGATCCTGTGATAGTTTACCTGGTAATATCCACGTTTTACCTTCTTCATTTCACAATAGATGAAAGCCAGATCCATTCTTGTAGCTAATCTGTCATATCCCGTAAATACAGGCGTTCTTTGATTTAAAAACTCTAATCCGTAGGTGATATGCGCAAAATGCGGGGTCTGATCTGCCACAAACATATAAGCCGAGCTTCCGTCATTTTTTGATCTTACAATGTTCAAAATAACTTCTTTAGCCTCAAGTGCTTCGTTGCCGAATTTGTTTCGTACTTTTTTCATCTGGTTTTCCCAAAAATCACTGTTTACCTTTCTGTAAACGGGGTGGCAGTGATCCTGCGGAATAATTCTCGCCAGCGCATTGATCCATTCCCAATTGAAAACATGTCCGGCCAGTAAAATGATATTTTTTCCTTCTGCTTTAGCCTCATGAAAAACTTCCTGATTAATGTGCTGCATCCTCACTCTTGATTCCGTCTCGGAAATACTGAAAGATTTGATAGTTTCCACTAAATAATCAGAGAAATTGAGGTAGAATTTTTTTCTAATTTTTGCTATTTCTGCATCAGATTTTTCAGGAAACGAGTTTTTTAAGTTCTGCGTGATTACATTCTTTCTATATCCTACGATGTAGTAGTTTAAAAAGAACATAATATCTGAAAAAATGTATAAAATTTTCAGCGGTAATTTTGAAATTAAAAATAATATTTTGATCAGGAAATTCATAAAACACGCAAATTTACGGATAATAAAATTATGGTTCTATTTTTGCTTGCAATAAGTATTATTTTTTTATTTTTATATTATGAAAAAATTACTATTAGCAGCATTTCTTGGGCTCGGTTTTTTTGCTTTTTCTCAGGAATTGAAAGATAAACCCAATGTAAGAGAGACAGATAAAGCTTTGTTGGTGAAAACTGACCATGCAGAGCTGGATGCAAAGAAGAAAGCAGCCGAGGAAAAGGCAAAACTACCTAAACCTTACAATCCGAAGGCTGATGCGGGAAAAGATATTCAGAATTTAATTGCAAAGGCTAAAAAGGAAAAGAAGAATATTATGATCCAGGCAGGAGGAAACTGGTGTATCTGGTGTTTAAGATTCAATCAGTTTGTACAGACAACTCCTGAGCTGAAAGCCATTGTTGATAAAAATTACGAATATTATCATTTGAATTACTCACCGGATAATAAAAATGAAAAGATTTTCGCGGAGTACGGAAATCCGGGAGATAAATTCGGCTATCCTGTTTTCATTATTTTGGATAAAAACGGAAAAATGATTCACGTACAGCAGAGTGATGTTTTGGAAGAAGGAAAAGGGTATAGCTTACAAAAAGTAAAAGACTTCTTTAATCAGTGGATTCCGAAATCATAAACCGCAACAACTGACAGTAAA
>CBFGVN010000348.1:0-4086 GCA_965651845.1 uncultured Chryseobacterium sp.
ATTGATAAAAACCTGAGAAATCTTCTGCTTATCGGCTTCAACAAAAATCTGTGGATGCAGCGTCTGAATCTGCAATGTGGTATTGTGTTTTTCGGCTTCAAGATCCAAAAGGTCGAAAATTTCTTTAATTAAAAGATTAACATCAAATCTGGAAACAGTAAGGTTGATTTCTCCTGCTTCCAATCTGTTGATCATGTCCAGATCTGTAACGATGGCAATCAGCCTTTCCACCGATTTATCGATTCTTTCCAGATATTTATCCCGGATTGTGAGATTATCGACACCGCCGTCCCTCAAAGTTTCAACATAACCCTGAATAGAAAACAACGGAGTTTTAAGCTCATGAGAAACATTTCCGATGTATTCCTTACGATAGCTTTCCATTTCTTTCATCATGTCAAGCTCGGTGACTTTCTGCTGATTAAGGTCAGAGAATCTTTCTCCCAATTCTTTAATGGTGATATTTTGATCGTCGTCATGAACAATCTCCTGCGGAAGAAGCTGTGAAAGCCCTCGAACCTGCTTTTTACCATAATAATTAAACAGCAGTTCCAATACTATATAATTAACGATAAAAATAAAGACAAGACATAAGAAAAGTCCTAGTTTGAAAAATGGCGTTTTGTAATAAATATCCTTTAGTGAATCGAAAATGATTACTAAAAGAAACATCACCAATGTCAGAAGACAAGAGGCGACGAGAGTAAGTCTGTAAAATTTCAATTTTACAAAATTTTATTGGTTGATTGTAAAGGTAATAAAATTGAAATTGAGTATTAAACAATAAGTTTATACCCAATTCCTTTCAATGTCTGAATCGTGTTGATTCCTAATTTTTCTCTTAATCTTCTGATGTGAACATCAATGGTTCTTTCTCCCACGATCACGTCATTTCCCCAAACTTTTTCCAGGATTTCTTCTCTTTTGAAAACCTTTTCTGTATTTGAAGCTAACAGATACAGCAGATCGAATTCTTTTTTCGGAAGCAGAAACTGCTGACCGTTTTTGGAAACCCTGAAGTTATCCTTATCAATAACAAGATCTCCGATTTCGATTAGTTTTGCATTATCAGAAACCTGGGAAGTTAATTGTAATAAGGCATTAACTTTAGAAATAAGGATTTTCGGTTTGATCAGCTTTACGATGTAGTCGTTTGCACCCGCCTGGAAACCGGCCAATTGAGAGAACTCTTCACTTCTTGCGGAAAGAAAAACAATAAGCGTTTTCTGAAGTTCTTTAATTTTTCGAAGTTCCTGACAAGTTTCGATACCATCTTTTTCCGGCATCATGACATCCAATAAGATAAGGTCTGGGACAATTTCTTTGGCTTTATCGATACCTTCGTTACCATTTGTGGCAGTGTAGATGTCGTAACCTTCCTTTTCTAAGTTGTAAGACAGAATCTCTAAAATATCCAATTCATCGTCTATTAAGAGGATTTTCTTTTGGTTCATTTTTAATTTTTACGGGTCAAAGTTAATAATATTTTAATCACTGTTTAACAAAACGGGTATCGTTCACATAAAGTTAACAATAATATCCTTTTATTAATATTTAGTTAAGGAAAATTTAAATTTCGCTAAACCATTTACCCCGTAGATTCTTTATTCCTTTGCACCGAAAGAATATAGTAAAAGAAATGAATTTTAGAAAACTGAGTATCGCAGTTTTGTTTTTAACAACATCGGGAACTGTACTTTACGCTCAAGAAACCAAAAAAGACACTGCAAAATCTGAAAAGAAGATCGAAGGTGTCGTAATCACTGGATCAACTAAAAAAGGAGCAGAATCCAACATTATCAGCTTACAAAAAAAATCTGTAGAAGTAATTGAAAGAGTAGGATCTGCACAGCTTACAAAACAAGGTGTAGGTGATGCTGCTACCGCGGTAACGAAAGCTACCGGAACTCAGAAGCAGGAAAGCAGCGGACAGATTTTCGTAAGAGGTCTTGGAGACAGATATAATTCTACAACAATGAATGGTCTTCCTATTCCTTCCAATGATCCTCTATATAAGAACATCGACTTGGGTATCGTGAAAACTGATATGATCGATTACTTAAGCTTAGAAAAAGTATACACTCCTAGAATCTGGGGAGATATGGCCGGAGCCAACGTAGATATCGTTTCAAAAGTATATACAGGAAAGCCTTATTTTAAAGTAAACTTAGGATCTTCTGTAAACTTTAATGCGATTCAGAAAAATAATTTCTACTTACAAGACGGACCGAATTTCTTTGGAACCGATATTATTAAAAAACCTTCCAACGCTTCTGTTGCAAGTGCAGGATATGTTTTCAAAACTTCATGGCAGAATAAGGAACAAAATAATCCTTTCGCATCGTCTTTAGGAATTGATTTCGGAACGAATTTCAAAGTAGGTTCTACAGGAAAGTTAAGCATCTTCGGATATGCAGCATTTGATAACGATTACGGATATGTAAAAGGAATCGCAGGTGGTGCATATGATGGACAGAACACTCCTCTTAAAATCTATAACAACGCTGAAGAGTACAGATATCTTACAAACAGTACAGGTTTATTAAACTTAAACTATAAGATAAACAGTAATCATAATATTAATTTCACAACAAATTATATCCACACTACTGACCAAAAGTTGGGTAACTACCAAGGGTATAACAGAGATTATTATGACAATGATCCTTTACAGGAAAGATATGTAACGAACCTGAGAAGAGCTACTTATAAGGTAAATGATCTATTCGTAAACCAATTGAGAGGTGAACACACTTTATCTGAGCCATTAAAACTATCATGGAATTTAGGGTACAACAGGCTGGAAAGTAAAAGACCAGACCGTCAGCAAAACGTAACGATCTTCGACAAGCAGATGAATACAAGCTTCTTTGCAAGCAGTAACCCTGGAGCAAACAACAGATATTTTGACAATCTTATTGAGAATGATTATGTGGGAGATATCCACGCAGATTATAAATTCTCTGATAATGCAAAATTGACTTTAGGATATAGCGGAAGATATAAAGACAGCGATTTCAGAGCTACGCAGTATAACTTCAGAATTAAATTGAACCAAGGAAGTTATTTCGTAGATCCTAATAATTATGATACTTTCTTTAATCCGTTGAACTATCAAATCGGTGCTTTTGACATCGTTACCTTCAGAGGAGATGTGAAATTTGATCCGACTACAGCTTTGATTCCTCAGTTCTTTACATCAGAAATCTTCAATAATGCAGGATATGTAAACTTCGATTATAAGTTTAATGAAAAATTAACTGCACAGATCGGTGTTCGTTATGATAACTTAAGTCAGAAAATGACATACAACACTGCATTACTTTCTAACGGTGGTACTTTAGATAAAAATTATAATAAAATTTTGCCATCATTAAACATTAAGTATGCTTTAAATGATTTCAACAACTTCAGATTGTCAGCATCCAAAACCTATACTACTCCACTTTTACTGGAAATGGCGCCATTCGAATATGAAGATATTGATGAATCAAGCTTAGGTAACAAAGATGTTTATCCGTCTGATAACTATAATTTAGACTTAAAATGGGAATGGTTCCCGAAAAAGAACGAGGTAATCTCCATTACGGCTTTCGGAAAATACATTAAAAACCCGATTTCCAGAATTACTATTGCTTCTTCATCAAACGTAGTTTCATTTGCCAACGTTGGAGAAAGCGCAAGAGTATTCGGAGCAGAAGTTGAATTCAGAAAAGACCTTTATAAAAAAGGACATTCAAGAGTTTATACATTCCTTAATGCAACTTACCTGAATACGGAACAGGATCTTGATTCCAAAAAATTAACTCAGGAAAATACATACGTTTCCGGAAACTTCCTTAAAGACAAAGAAAAAATGCAGGGAGCTTCAGATTTCTTAGCTAACGTGAACTTAGGCTGGGAAACAAAATGGAGAACAGGAAACCTTGACTTGGTAGTAGCATATTCCTATATCGGAGACAATATCTATTCTCTAGGTTTCGATTTCCAAGTGTATAGAAGGAACATAGTGGGCTATTAGCTTTACACAGGCGAATTCAAACGGTACAAGATGTTGCCTGAGGAACTGCCCAATATTCAGACGTC
>CBFGVN010000349.1:0-4083 GCA_965651845.1 uncultured Chryseobacterium sp.
GAAAACCTCATCCCCAAAACCCTGCAACCTGATCTGATCGATCACGCGGGTTTGGTAAGCATTTTCTATAGAGTTGTATGTTTTGAAAATCATTTTTTTAGTTTTTAATTGTTTTAAAGTTTTTTAAAAGGCTTTCAATATTTTCCTTTCCAACAGGATTCATGGAGTGGCAGTAGAATTTTGGCAAGTCTAAATAGTTATCCAGACAATATTCTATGAGCCATTTTGCGCAATCGTATCCTGTTTTTTCCACAAATTCCTGAGAATCCGGCTTTAAATAATGTTCATCTGCAAGGTCGTGGTCAAAAGAAATCATTTCCGGAAGTCCTTTTTCCAAAATCCTGTTGATAAACTGCTCGTAATTACGAACGATATACCAATCTTTTCTGAGGAAAATATCCTGTTTAGTATAATGATATGCCTCAATCGGATATCTTATATCGTCCAGAAACAGTAATCTTTTTGTTATTTCCATTGCTTTATTTTTTACTTTTTACAATACTCGCCAATTCCAATTTCGCATCTTCAGGAAACCCTGAAAGCCCGGGAATATCGTTATATTCTAAAATTACTTTTTCTCCGTTTTCTGTTTCCAGGACATCAATCGCAACGATATCTGCTTTGATGTTTTCCTGTAACAATCTTATTTTTTCTATCCATTCTTTTTCCGGCTCGATGATTTTATATTCTTGAGTTAATGAATTGGCTTTCCAATACTTGCCTTTTCTTTTCATTGCCCAAACTTTATTATTTATAGCCAGATAACGAATGTCATATTTATAATCAATAAATTTCTCTGTCGTCACATAATCCTGATGGATAAACAGCAAATCTTTCAGCTCTTCCCACTGTTCTTCAGTCGAAACCAGACTTTTTCCGTATCCCCCATGATGATTTCCAACTTTAACCACGAAAGGAAACTGCATTTCGAGGTTTCTCAATTGGCTTGTATTGGTTGCTACATTAAAATCAATAACAGGTAATCCGAGCTTTTTCAAATTGTTCATCATAGATAATCTTTCGTAGCCCATTAATAAAGTTGAAGCTGAATTCACACAAGGAATTCCTGAATATTCAATTAATTCTAAAATATTTCTGTGTTTTGCTTCAGGATTTATCGCCCCCAATCTCCAAAAAATTACATCCGGTCTGCAGACTCCATCTGCATCAAGAACATACAATTCTGCATTTTTTACAATAAATTCTGATGTCTGAACTTTCTTCTGAACCACATCAAATCCTGCAAAATAATCTTTCCAATATTTTTCTCCGTTAATAATTAAAATTGTTTTCATTTTTTTATTTTTTTTGAATGGGAGCTAGAAGGTAGAGGGAAGTAATCAGATTGTTTTTAAACCTCCATCTCCCCTCATCCCCGCTTCCAGCTTTATCACACCATCATATCAGCACAATTTGAACTTGCGAAGGCGTAAGGTTTTGCTTTAAACACATATCCCATTCCCAGAATATATCCCATGGCGTCTTTCAAAGCGACGTTGGATTTGAAATCCGGATCGGTATTAATGTCTGCGTGTACCTCCATTTCTACACCATAAGCATCCAGAATAGAGCAGATCGTGTATGCAATTTCTACGGATTTATTCACCTCGTTCAGCATTCGTTCTTTGATACTGATATTCTGTATTTCTCTTTCTTTTCTGATAAAGGTAAACGCTCCTTTTCCCTCACGAATAAAGACCACTGCCGTAGCATAATTAATGGCATCACCGTAAACGTGGGAGTCTGAACCCACACACACTTTCAGTCGGTGTCCACTGGCCTGTTCGCGGATGATGGCTTCTTCTACCAGCTGTGTGATAGAGCTTTGGAAAATTTTTCCCGTCATGTTCTGCCATGTTTGTTGTTGCGTTTCCATTTTTTCTACATGTTTTGTTTTTTCTAAATTTTATTAATTATGTCAATTGTGAATTGTCAAATCACTTTACTCATCAATTTTTAAAAATTCATTTGCAAAGCAAAATTCACGTTTGACCATTCACTTTTTTGCACTCCGAACTGGGCTCGAACCAATACTATCAGTTTTGGAGACTGAGATGCTACCATTACAATATCAGAGTAATTTTCGTTGATTCATCAGGATTCGAACCTGAACAACAAGAGTCAAAGTCTTGTGTGCTGACCAATTACACTATGAATCAGTTTTAATGATAAATGATGAATGATAATTGATTTTATTTTCTGGATTTATCCTTTATCATTGATGGCTTATCAACTATATTTCTGCGGAACAGACAGGAATCGAACCTGTACCTTTAGTTTTTCAGACTAACGTGCAGACCTGCTACACCACTCTTCCAAGCTTTTATAAATGATATTTGATAAATTATAATTGGTGAAAATCTACATTTTATCAATATTATTAATGATTTACATTTTGTACGGAAAGAGGGATTCGAACCCCCAAAACCTTGAGCCTAAATCAAGTGTGTCTACCATTTCCACCATTCCCGCGAGTTTTTTATAAATGATAATTGATCAGAGATAAATCATTAAAACAGAATGTTTTCATCAATTATAATTTTTCAATTCATTTATAAAATTAGGTCAGAGAAAAGCT
The DNA here is from genome assembly GCA_965651845.1 of uncultured Chryseobacterium sp. Classification (GTDB taxonomy): domain Bacteria; phylum Bacteroidota; class Bacteroidia; order Flavobacteriales; family Weeksellaceae; genus Chryseobacterium. The sequence goes on from CBFGVN010000349.1 coordinate 2,579, forward strand.
TGTCTATATTTATAAACTATGCCTGTTATTTTTGTAAAGATCTTCTGCGCCCGACAAACGTTTCTCTTCCCATTTAACCTATATTTTGTCAATTAGCTTCGTAGTTAATTTTAAAAACTAACTTACTTAGCAAAATTTCACTATTCACCATTCACTTTTTTTGACCACTAACCAGGAGTCGAACCTGAACAACAAGAGTACATTTCCTGCATGCTGCCATTACATTATCAGCGGTTGGTGGAAGTAGTAGGATTCGAACCTACTCAGCTATGAAGCAACAGATTTACAGTCTGCCCCGACTCTCCAACTTCGGCGTACTTCCCTTTTTATAGATGATAATTGATAAGAGATAAATGATCTTCATCCTAATTTCTAACTTCTAACATCTAATTTCTAGTTGGAAGAAAACAAAGCCTGTCTTTAATTTTTAGTTTGATATAAGAACTTCTTCGCTCGACAAACTTTTTTTCTTCGGAACTAATCTCATTTTAGTTATTTGAGATGGTTATGGGATTCAAACCCACTCAGCTTACGCAACGATTTTGCAGATCGCCCCGACTCTTCCACTTCGGCGAACCATCATTTTTTATAAGTAATTAGCAATTAGTAATGTGTAATTTTCAAACTAACTTCTAATTTCTAACTTCTAACTTCTAATCAAAAAATAAAGCCTGTCCTAATTTTTTTGTTTGATATAAGAACTTCTGCGCTTCGACAAACTTTATTTACCTAAAAATTTATATTATGTTTACAATTTCCATCTTCCCTCACCATCTTCAAGCCTGATTAATTTCGAGTCAAGAAAAAGTTTGTCTATATTATATCGTGTTTTTGGCGTAAAGATCATCTGCTCTTGACAAACCTTTTCTTTTTCTCTTTTGAAACAATTAACTTAGTCTGAATTGTGAATGGTCAATTCGATGCGTATCAATTTTAAAATTCACCATTCGTATTTCTTTTGTAATTTCGGAAGGATTCGAACCTTCAACCTTCGGCGTATGAAACCGATACTCTAACCCATTGAGCTACGAAATCGTTTTTAATTTTGTGAATGGTCAATCGTCAATCTGCTTTGCTTGTCAATTTTTAAAATTCACTATTGATCATTCACTTTTTTTCGTCTGGAAAGCAAGATTCGAACTTGCGACCTCCCGCGTCCAAGACGGGTAAACAACCACCGTTATCTTTCCAGTTTTGCAGATTCACTTCAAAAATCTTTTCCGAGAGACAGTCGGATCCAAAATTTTCCATGAATCTTTGCGGTCTATGCGAGGATCGAACTCGCAGTGCCTGAGCGACAGTCAGGCAGGTTAGCCATTACCTCAATAGACCTTTTTTGTGATTCCGAGATAATGTGAATGGTGAATTGTCAATTCGCTTTGCTTGTCAATTTTTAAAATTCACTTGTGAAACAAAATTCACCATTGACCATTCACATTGTTGTAATCCCAGAAAGATTTGAACTTTCAACCCCTAGTTTAAAAGACTAGTGCTCTAACCATTTG
>CBFGVN010000350.1:0-4076 GCA_965651845.1 uncultured Chryseobacterium sp.
GCTTCAAATAAAATTTAAAAAACAGCTTAATTTTAAGAAAAGAATACTCCCGTTCTGAATCGTTCTTTATTTAATTTTTTGTTGACCGCCAGTCCCCAAAGGATAAATTCTTTCATGAATAAAATATCTTGCTCCTTTGTATCTGGTTGATATTTTTCTATAATCTGATCTAGTGGGGTAATACGATTAAGAGCTTTTGCGTATGCTTCATCCGGAGATTCGTCTGTAATCTCTAAGAATCCATCATCTTCCAAAAACCAGTCGGTAATCTGGCTAAACGGACCATCAATTCCCTTTTTTTCCAGCTTTTCAATTTTCGGAAAATAGGTAGTAAACAAACTGTTTACGGCATTATCGATCAGCATCTGAGCCACTGCTTCTGCGCCTTCCTGTTCGCCTTCATATACCAATTCAACCTTTCCTGTAATTGCCGGAATCACGCCCACAAAATCACTTAGTCTAACCGTTGTTTTTTCGTCTCCGGCCAATAAAGACCTGCGTTCTGCGGTACTTAATAAATTTTCAAAAGCCGTGATGCTCATCCGTGCACTCACTCCACTTTTCAAATCAACATATTCACTTCCACGGGCTTCAAAACCAATCTGCTCTAAAAGATCTTTTGCCAAAGAAGGTACGTATACTTTATCTTTCTGGCGTTCATCAGCACTTAATTCATATTTTGTAATTTCTTTCGCGATGTGAATATTTTCCGGATAATGTGTCAAAATTTGTGATCCGATACGGTCTTTCAAAGGAGTGACGATGCTTCCTCTGTTCGTATAATCTTCCGGATTCGCCGTAAATACAAACTGAATATCCAAAGGCATTCTCACCTTAAATCCACGGATCTGCACATCGCCTTCTTGCAAAATATTAAACAAAGAAACCTGAATTCTCGCCTGAAGATCCGGCAATTCATTAATAACGAAAATACAGCGATTCGCTCTTGGAATCATCCCAAAATGAATCACACGGTCATCTGCATAAGAAAGTCTGAGATTGGCCGCTTTGATGGGATCGACATCACCAATCAAATCGGCAACCGTAACATCCGGAGTCGCCAGTTTTTCGAAAAATCTTTCATTGCGGTGAAGCCATTCGATCGGAGTATTATCCCCTTCTGCCTCGATCAATTCTTTTGCATAACGGGAAATCGGATTGAACGGATCGTCATTGATTTCGCTTCCTTCAACAAAAGGAATCCATTCATCCAATAGGGTTGTCATCATTCTGGCCAATCTTGTTTTAGCCTGGCCTCTCAAACCCAATAAATTGATGTTATGACGACTCAGAATAGCATGTTCCAATTGAGGAATAACTGTATTTTCATATCCGAAAATCCCTTCAAATACAGACTCTTTGTTAAGGATTTTATTTCTAAGATTATCCCTTAACTCGTCTTTGATGCTTTTTATTGTATATCCTGATGCTTTTAATGAACCTAATGTTTTTATATCTGGCTTTGCAGTCATTGTATTATTTTAAATCTGATTGATAATTTCTTTAAATATATTTATGAAATTGAATTCTTTAACGTATTCTTTTCTTACGGCTGGCCTCATAATCTTCGAAAATCATATGTCCTAATCCATTAAGTCCCGTATAAAACGCTTTCCCTTGATTCGCTTCTGTAAATTCACTCACAAAATGTTGTAGATAAGGATCCTGAGCAATCATAAAAGTAGTGATTGGAATATGTAATCTTCGAGCCTGAGCCGCCATATTGTAACATTTTTGAACAACATACTCATCCAAACCATAAGAATTCATGTAATAAGTACCGTCTGGTTCGCGAACACAACTTGGTTTTCCGTCGGTAATCATGAAGATCTGTTTATTCGTATTTCGCTTTCTGCGTAAAATATCCATCGCCAATTGCAGTCCCGCAACCGTATTCGTATGATATGGCCCCACTTGCAAATAAGGCAATTCCTGAATTTTCACAGGCCACGCATCATCACCAAAAACGATAATATCCAAAGTATCTTTCGGATAACGAGTAGTGATTAATTCTGCAAGAGCCATCGCCACTTTTTTCGCAGGAGTAATACGATCTTCACCATACAAAATCATACTGTGGCTGATGTCGATCATCAAAACCGTACTCATCTGTGATTGATGGATACTTTCTTCCACAATAAGATCGTTTTCCGTAAGATGAAAATCTCCGATACCATTATTGATCTGGGCATTTTTCAGACTTTCCGTAATAGAAATTTTTTCAACAGGATCTCCAAAATTATAGTTTTTGAATTCTCCGGTTGTATCTTCGCCCGTTCCGCTTTTTTTAGTTTTATGATTTCCGTTTCCGCTTTTCCCTAAGTTTCCGAAGATTTGGTTAAGAGCCTGTTTACGGATATTTTGTTCCATTTTTGCACTCAAACGTATACCATTTCCACCTCCGTTAGGATCAACTTCCTCACGAATGTATCCTTTCTTCTTGAGGTCTTCGATAAAATCATCAATGGTATATTCTGGTGTCGTCAATTGATATTCTTCATCCAGCATTCGAAGCCACTCAATTGCTTCATCAAAATCACCTGAAGTGTGGGTCAACAGATCTGTAAAAATTTCCAGTAACCTATCAAACACAGATAATTCCGGTGCCTTATAAGTTTCAAATCTAAACCCTCTCACAATATGCTCTTTCATAATATAAAGTTACAACATAAATTGAGAGGTCTTTAAGAGATTTGATCTATTATAATTTTTATGATTAGAAATAATCTTTTAAATATTACGAATATTTCAGAAGCTTTATCTTGCTATTTACTCATATTCCGCCATCATTTCCAACCCTTTCGTCCTCCGACTCCAACTGCTGGTAACCGTTAATCGGGAGCTAGAGTTTTTGTCATACTCAGTAATATCAGTCATTCATTGACAATAACAAAACACCTATAAATCAAATCTCCTCTTCTTCTCCTTCGCTAAAATATACATCGCATTTATAATAAAGTCACCATAATTCTTACTTTTAAAAGTAAAAGACAAAGTTCTCACAGAATCTTTTTCATATTGATCTTCATAATCCATATCATTATGCCCGATATTTGAATAGATCATATTATAATTTTTATTTTTCCAGATGATCGGATAAAATCCTTCCGTCCATATCTCATGCTTTTTTGGTCCTGTTCCTAAAGGAAAACTTCTTTCATCAATTGCATACAATATTTCGAGATCTTTATTTTTTCTCAGGTCATTTTTCCACGCATACCATTCATTAGGAGCCGCATGAATAAATTTTTCCGGACTGAATTTATTTTTAGTAAGTCTTTTTAATACCGCAGAAGTTGGACGCCACGTATTGCTCTTATAATCTCCTGAACCCAGAAATGTATCATGATACCATGACCAGTTATTTTCATAAGCAGATTTCTCCAATGAAAAAGCAGCAAAATGAAACCCCATCCAGCCACCTCCTTTTTCTATATACTTTTGAAATGCCTCTCTATGATTTGGATCTTCAGGCCGTGTGTCTAAAAATATTACAATATCATATTTTGATAATTCATCAAAAGTCATCCTATTCCAATCATTAGTCGATTGATATTCAAAATGTTTAACTATGCTTAAAGAATCAAAATAGTGATTAGCTTCCTTAATAAAGCTAATATGTGCCAAATCATTTTTTCCGGTATAAAAAGCAAGGACTTTAAAATCATCAGCTTTAATATGTTGAGATTTTAAATTATTAGAAAAAAGATTAATTAGTAAAATAAATAGAATAATTTTCGAATTAAAGCTATACATCTCTTTATTTTTTAATAAAAATATGATTAAAACTAAAAAACACAATAGCAATATAGTAAATAAGTCCAGCAACTAATAAAGTTACCATTACATATTCACTTTTAATCTTTCCAACTCAACATTAAATATTGTTGTTGCAGCTCTTCCAGGCTGCCTCTACAGGGCTGGTCATCCAGGCTGCCTCTACAGGGCTGGTCATCCAAGTATCACATTCCGCTGCTATTAACAGGCCGCTCCTCCAGAGCTCCACCCTTTGCTTACTGCCTCTAGCTTCTAGCAAAAATAATCCTTAGAGTATGGGCATAAAAAAACTCCTCTAA
>CBFGVN010000351.1:0-4069 GCA_965651845.1 uncultured Chryseobacterium sp.
TGTACCTCCGGCCGTTGTTCCCACAGTCAATCTATATCCCGATGCGCCAGGAGAAGCCGCCCATGAAATTATAGGCTGAGGCGAAATATTTGTAGCATTGTTGGCCGGTAAATTTACACTAGGACAAGTAATTCCGCCTGTCGTAAAGCTTCTTTCCGTACATCCTGCAGAAGTTCCGGTAACGTTCGTAGCATAAACCGTAAGGTAATATTGAGTACTATAATTAAGCGGAGTTGTTAAGGTATAACTCGTAACATTTCCAACATCCACCATGTTCATGACATCAGTTCCTCCAGGAGTAGTTCCCAGGCTGATTTTATATGAACTTGCCGTCGCAGCTGATGCCCAGCTGATGGTAGGTAAAACCGAAACTCCAGTAGCTGTCGCCGTAGGTGCACTTACAGAAGGACATGCAGGAGCGTTTGGTGACAACCCCAAGAAAGTAATTCTTGATTTGGTTGAAGTTCTCGACGATGCCGTCGGAAGCGTACCTGTAGGATCCGGATTGTTGCTGTCACTTCTATAATAAATAGAGCTGTTCGAAACACCACTGAATGTATAGAAATAATTATCCGCATCAAAGTCCGTTTTATTTTCATCCACTGCAATTACAAGATTGTCGGTATTATTGTACGCAAATGGAGTCGAGAATGTAACGGTAACTTCACCGCCGGCATTGGAAATTTCTCCGTCGAAAACCTGAGTAAGCGACGCCAACGGAATCCAGTCTGTTGTAGAGCTGAATGAAGTCTTAGTCGTATGACCGATATACACCTTCCACGTAGTAGAATTGGTAATGGTAGAGCTTGCTCCCAGATAAAACTTTACGCCGGTGATATTTCCTGAACTTACAGCGTTTAGTTCACTTTTTGTAAAAATCTGCTGAGAATATGTATATCCCCAGTTCGTCAGAACAGGCATTGTACCCGTAGATGTTCCGCTTCCTAGCGAAATTTGCGCCGACGCTCCTATCCCCAGAGCGATCATGCACGCAAGTAAAAGTTTTTTCATACTTAGTAAAAAATAATATTAGGATTCTAAAATTAACAATTAATTCAAATAAAATGTTAAAAATTCACAAATGCTTAATATTAAAAATAAAAATATATCTAATTATTAAATATTTTTAAACAAACATTTGAATTAATTATAAAATTTACAAAATAAAACATTAAAATAAAATCTTGATTTTCAATTAATTATAACTTAGTCACAAAACCATGAAATAACCCTCATATTTAACTTAACATAATAAAATAATTAAATAAATTAATATCCATAGCATAGAATTTTCATGAAAAAATAGCGGCTAAAAATTAGCCGCTATTCACTTTAAAAATGTTTCAGAAGTTATTTCTTGATAGCTTTGATCGTTTGTTTAGAACCGTCTTTCATTTCTAATGAGATTAAATACAATCCTTGTTTTAATTCCCCTAAATGAAGCTCAGCTCCAGGATTAGCAATAGTTTTTACTAATCTTCCTGAAATATCGTTCACCAAAACGCTTTTCACTTTAGCTGCATCAGAGATATTCAATACTTCAGAGAATGGATTCGGATATGCTTTAATCATATTTTTATTGCCCGCAACTTCGTTTGTCGCTAATAAAGAAGCATCGTATGCCGACAGCATGAATTGTCCTGTAGTGCTTCCTCCTCCGGCTGTTCCTGTATATCTCCATACACTTACGTATAATGTAGTTCCAGGAGTCTGGCCTGTTACCGTAACTAAAGAATAATTATCTATTCCACCATCGTCATCACAAGCAATACTTGTTAAAGATCCACAAGTTCCTGAGTGAACAGAAAGTACCGTATCTGTAAATCCTGAACCGGTAACCCCCTGTGTTTCGAAAGTGATACTTCCACTTGCCGGTACTACTACGCTGAACCAAACATTATCTCCTCTGTTTGTCTGACAAGATGTAGTACCATCTGTGATAGCTCCTGCGTTTGTAGAAGTAATGGCATTGGCTGCAAAGTTTCCTCCAACCGTTAAAGCTACTGCTCCAGAACAAACATCATTTGTCGGCGGTGGCGGTGGCGTTCCGATACAGATATTAAAGCTGTTGCTATATCCTGAACCATTGCTGTTATAAGCTCTTACATAATAAGTTTGTCCAGGTGTCAATCCTCCCACAGTAGTTGTGTTGGTAGTACCGCAGGCAACACTCGTTAAAGTCCCGCAAGTTCCGCTAAATAGCTGTGTATATAAGCTTGTAGATGATGAACTACCTGTAGAAACCACATTCGACAATGAAATAGTATGTGCCGCAGAAGTTGCCACAAAAGTATACCAAACATCGTCATCCGCAGTACCTGTACAAGGAGCAACTGCGATATTAGAATTGGTAGCACTTAAAGTTGTACCTGCTGTTGTAGCTCCACAAGCTAAATCAGGATTTACCGTTAAAGCTACCGCATTAGCACACTCGTCGTTTGCAGGCGGTGGCGGCGGAGTTCCGATACAGATATTGAAACTCGCATTATATCCTGTACCTGAATACGTGTAAACTCTTACATAATAGGTCTGACCCGGCGTTAAACCAGTTACAGTTCCCGTATTCGGGTCTGAACACAGTAAGCTCGTCTGAGAACCACATGTCCCACTTAATACCTGGAAGTACATATCTGAAGCAGTGGTTGTTCCTGTAGAAACAATATTCGATAAAGTTACTACATGCACTGTGCTTGTTGCCACGAATTTAAACCAAACATCATCATCCGGATTTCCATTACAAGGCGCAGCGGCCATAGATAAAGACGCTCCTAAAGTATTTCCCGGAGTTGTAGCTCCGCAGGTAAGATCAGGATTTACAGTCAAATCAACTGCCGCAGAACAATTATCATTAGCAGGTGGCGGTGTTGAAGTTGTTGTGAATGATCTTACCGTACACCCCGTTCCTGAATTGGTTGTTGCATTGTAAGCTGTAACTGTATAATAATAAGTTGTTGAAGTATTTAATGGTGCAGAGAATGTATAAGAAGTCACATTTCCTAAATCTACATTATTAATAATATCCGTACCACCAGAGGTAGTTCCTACTGTCAGTCTGTAACCGGTAGCGCCGGCAACAGTTCCCCAAACTATAGTTGGAAGTGTAGAAGCTCCTGTAGCCGCCGATCCTGGTGAACTTACCGTCGGACAAGGCATTGCCATTGTCGTGAATGTACTTTCGGTACAGCCTGTAGCTTGTCCTATAACATTTTTAGGGAATACTGTTACGTAATATTGTGTAGAATAACTTAGCGGTGTTGCAGAAGGAATTGCGTAAGAAGTCACGTTTCCTACATCTACTCCATTCATGATGTTTGTTCCACCAGGTGTTGTTCCCATATTGATTACATAGCTTGACGTAATCGGTGTTGCAGCCCATGTAATGGTAGGTGTCACAGAAGCTCCTGTAGCCGCATTAGCCGGAGCAGAAATCGTAGTACAAGAAGGAGGTGTCGTTGGCGGAGGTACCGTTGCATCAAATGCAATGATAGGTCTTCTATAGTTGGAAGAAGTAAGCGTCGCCCCGAAAGCACCTGTAGTACCTAGATATTTCGTTGTATTACTGTTTGAGGTGTTAATACAAGGTCCGCTGTATTCATACTGCCAGTAAATGGAAGAAGCCTGAGCCGTTGTCTGCACATATTCTGTATACACTGCAAGATTACTTCCTGCTGAATAAACAAAATTCGTGGAATGCTGAAATTGCTTATAACCGGATGTACTTCCCACTGCAGTTTGTGGATTAGAATCATACACTAAAGTTGCAGAACCTGTTTCCGTAGCCCAATCCGGGGAGCCGGAACCAAAATCTGTAGCTGTAGTGTTTTTTAAATAAATTTTAAAGGTAGTTCCCGCATTCAAACTTCCTGAAGTAGTAGCTCGTCTGAAATACGTAGAAGTGATGGTACCATTCGCAATATCAACCAATTGAGAAGCCGGGATAATAAAAGCCATCCTTTGCTTCTCGTTTGCCGTTGTATTACTTCTCATTACCGAGTAGGTAATATTGTCAACATTCGATGAACACGTTGCCACCGAAAAGCTTTGTCCCCAATACAGCTGACACGTCATT
>CBFGVN010000352.1:0-4051 GCA_965651845.1 uncultured Chryseobacterium sp.
TGCTAAAATATTTACCATTTCAGGAACTATCGGTTTGGTTTTTGTGGTTTTGTATAAATTTCTATTTATTGATTATTTTAACGAAAATTATATTAAAGATGCTTTAATAACAGGTTTACATCCGACTTCCCAGTTGCTAAAAGAACTGTTTCAGGGATTGTGCACGACATTTAACCCATTCATTCACATTGCCAATCCAGGTGGAGGCATGATTAATTATGCTATTTACGGAATCGGTTTTTTGAATATCATTTTAATCATTTATCTTTTTATAAAATATAAGCTTTCAGACTCAGAATTTTTCTTTGTTTTTGTAAGCGTTTCAGGAATTATCTGTTCTTATTTCGTACAGTATTTTTATCCTGTGAACGCGATAGATTATCGTTTAATGGCACCTTTCAGCTTTCCGATCTGGTTGATTTATTTTAAAAAATTATTTCAAATTTTCCATGTTAAAACATATGCGATCGGAATTTTAAGTATTTTGTCCGGAATTGTTTTCACTTGGCTCTCTAAAGGAAACTATTTGGAAAACAGAAAAGAGATGACCGAATTTCTACAATCTGAAAATCTGGACAAGGTTCCGTTGAAATTCTACCTTGAAACCACTGAAGATCTCGATAAAATACAGGTAGCAGAATTAATCAGTACCATAAATCCTAATATTAACCTCACTTTTAAGCCTAAAGACACGCTTCAAAAGGCTACGTTAACGCGGTATAAAGTTTTACAAAAAATTAAGATCGACAAGAACAAATACCAATAATTTTATTATCTTTGATTTAAAGTTAAAACATTAAAAAAATGAAATTACCAAAGTTTTTATTAGCAGATAATTCGGAATTTCCAGAAGATTTATTCGTAGTTCATACAGAATATCCAAGATTTATCTTAAACGTTGAGGAAGAAGAAGTTGAGTGGTTAGACGATCTTGAAGGTGACGACGAAGAAACTATGGCAGATGAGGCTACAAAAGTGGTAGAAGCTGCGTTTAAATGGTGCGATGAAGAGTTGGCTAAATACGATGACGAGGAAGAAGATTAATTAACAATTTAAACATAAAAAAGGAACTCAATTGAGTTCCTTTTGTTTTTTATTCAGCTTTATTGAATTTTAAGAGTAAAAGATTATCCTGGTACAATTCCAGAATATTCCCGGAAACTACATATTTGTTGGCTTTTCCCATCATATCCATGAAGTTTTTCTCCACACTCATATTATCACAAGCCATTTTGGTAGAACCCATTTGCCCGGCGGAAAAATTACCTGAAGAAGGATCTACTTTTGCTGTCCCGAAGTAATTGTTGCAACCTGCGTTTCCGCTGATTTTTTCACCTTCAATGTTCAATGTAGGAATTTTTCCTTTCACATTATCAGCTAAAGCCCATTTTGTACCCGCCAGAGAAGGCTGAGCTTTTCCCACTTTTGAAGCAGATGAGCTGGACATTGTTCCACAAGAAGCCAAAATTCCTGCCGCACATATACTTAAAAAAAGATTTTTCATTTTGTTCTTTTTGAGTTAATCAAATTTACGGAAATTATATTATTTAAACGGTTTTGGGCCAATTTTATTGTTTTTTTAACGATTGTTTTTCGCTGTGAATCCAATATAATTTAGCCCTTTATATAATTGTAAAATCTATACCATAGGCTACACAAATTTACAGATGATTGTGGATTTTTTGTTTGGCTAAAGCCAATCTTCGCTATAATAAAAAAACGGGCTAAAGCCCGTTCCTATTGATATATTAATGTTGTATTTCAATTTGACAAAAAATTATCCTCTCAATTCTGCGTTGAATTCTTTCTGGAAAGACTTTACCAAAGAATCCATTACCGCTGCAATTTCTTTTTCTTCCAATGTTTTTTCTTCATTTAAAAGTTCGAAACTCATTGCGTATGACTTCTTACCTTCAGGAAGATTTTTTCCTTCATAAACATCAAATAAGTTGATATTTTTAATGTAAGGAGATTTATTATTTTTAGCAGTCTGATAAAGATCTTCATAATTGATATGCTTATCAAGCAATAATGCCAAGTCTCTTCTGATCTTGTTGAATTTAGGAATATCCTTAAACTTCAGTTCGTTTTTAGAACGCAATTCCTGAGCAAATTCAAGCTCAATTTCAGCATAGAAACACTCCTGATCGATGTCAAAATCTTTCAACTGCTGAGCAGAAACCTTTCCGATTCTTACCAAGGCTTTCCCATCTGCTTCATAAACCAAAGCATCAGAGAATCTCTCATCAGACAAAGCAACTTCTTTATAATCGATGGCTAATTTTTCCAATAAAACTTTAACGTAGGCCTTTAAATTGTAAAAAATTGTAGCAGATTTCGGCTGCAGCCAGTTTTCTGCAACATCTCTTCCGGAAACAAGGATTGCCAATTGTTTTCTTTCCTCGTATTTTTCTTTTTTATGATAAATTTTTCCGAATTCGAAAAACTTGATGTCCTGATTTTTCCTGTTGATATTATAGACCGCATTCTGTAAAAGCCCTTCTAATAAAGACTTTCTCATGAATGCTAAATCGTTGCTTAACGGATTTAATAATTTTACAGCATCAGTTTCATCTTTCACAGAAGTCAATGAATTATTCATCACTTCATTGAAACCAAGCGCCTGTAAAGTTCTTGCCCATCCGTTTTCCAATTCATCCTGATCCTGCGCACTCAATTTCACAGGCGTGAATGAAATCTTCTGCGGAGCATCAATTTTATTGTATCCATAGATTCTTAAAATTTCCTCAATAACGTCGATTTCTCTTGTTACATCCGCTCTGTAAGCGGGAACAGAGATCTCCAATCCGTTCTGAATTTCATTTAACACCTGAATATCAAGAGCTTTTAAAATTTCTTTTACTTTTTCCCTGTGAATTTTTGTTCCTAAAATCTGTTCGATTTTCGAGAATCTGATAATCACATAATTGTCCTCGATTTTCTTAGGATATTCTTCCAGCAAATCACCCACCAGTTTCCCTTCAGCTAACTCCTGAATCAATGTAATCGCTTTTGTGATCGCTGTTCTGGTAATATTCGGATCAACCCCTCTTTCGAATCTGAAAGAAGCATCTGTATTCAGCCCATGAAATTTTGCCCCTTTTCTTACTGCAACCGGATTGAAATAAGCACTTTCAAGGAAAATTGTTTTTGTCTCATCAGAAACTCCCGAATTTGCCCCTCCAAAAACTCCGGCAATACACATCGGATTATCTTTTCCATCTTTAATCATGATTTCAGAACTGTTCAAGGTTCTTTCAACACCATCTAAAGTGGTGAATTTTGTTCCTTCTTTTACAGTTCCTACTTTCACTTTTTTATCTGCAATTTTATCTGCATCAAAAGCGTGAAGCGGCTGTCCATATCCGTGAAGAACGTAATTTGTAATATCTACAATATTATTGATCGGGCTTAATCCGATTGCTTTTAATCTGTCTTTCAGCCAAGCCGGAGAATCTGCAACTTTTACATTTTCGATCACCGCTCCGATATATCTTGGACAAAGTTCTGCATCTTCAACCTCCAGTGTAAAATCGTGGGTACCTTCGTTATTTAAAACATCCGAAGATACTTTTTCAAACTCAGATTTTTGCTTGTTTGTCGAAAGGTATGCAAAAAGATCCCTTGCAACGCCGTAGTGAGACATTGCATCGGTTCTATTTGGCGTTAAACCAATTTCAAAAACTTCGTCGTTTGTTAATTCAAAATAATCTGCAAAATTTTTCCCAAGCTCAAATTTTTCTTCATCCAAAACCATGATTCCGCCGTGATCGTCACTAAGACCCAGCTCATCTTCCGCGCAAATCATTCCCTGGGAAACTTCTCCTCTGATTTTCGCTTCTTTGATTTCAAAAAAGTTTCCGGTCTTGTCATAGATTTTGGTTCCAACAACTGCCACAGGAACTGTTTGTCCGGCTTCAACATTCGGAGCTCCACAAACGATGTTCAATACTTTTCCGTTTCCTACATCTACAGTCGTTTTTTTAAAATTTTAGGCCTTAGGATTTTTTTAGCAATTCCAAAACATGCCAACAAAAAATACTTACAACCA
>CBFGVN010000353.1:0-4049 GCA_965651845.1 uncultured Chryseobacterium sp.
CCATATTGCAAAAGCCGGAATGGATTATTATATGAATGACAAAAATATTCTTGGTTTTTCCGTAGGTTTTATCAGCAACAGATTTGATCCGAAAAGCAATAATGAAACTTTGATTTTAGATAACAATTATCAGCCTTCCGGAACATCAAACACAGAAAGCAATAACCGCGATCATTGGAAAAACGTTTCTTTAAACCTTAATCATAAGCTTACCATCGATTCTTTAGGTTCGGAATTGGTAACGGATGTGGATTATATCAATTATTCCAATACTTCGCTGCAGAATTTTATTACGCGTAATTTTGATGTGAACGGAAATCTTTTTCCATCAACTCCTCTCACTCCCAATCCATATAATTTAAAAGGAGATCTGAGTGGAAATTTAAATATTTATTCCTTAAAATCTGATTTAACCAAAGTTTTTAAAAAGAACTGGAAGTTAGAAGCCGGAATCAAAACAAGTTTTGTAAAAGCAGATAATGATCTTCAGTTTTTTAATGCAAGTTCAGGAAATTTAGAACTTGATGCTTCTAAGACAAATCATTTTATTTATGAAGAAAACATCAATGCGGCGTATGGAAATCTGATTAAAAACTGGGATAAATTCAAGGTAAATTTTGGATTGAGGATAGAAAACACCAATGTTACGGGAAATCAGCTTACCACCAACCAAATCAATAAGAAGAACTATACCCAATTGTTTCCAAGCGCTGTTTTTTCTTATGATTTGAATGACAAAAATACAGTTGAGCTTAATTTCAGTCGAAGAATTATCAGACCTACCTACCGACAGCTAAATCCGTTCAAATTCTATCTGGATCTCACGACTTATCAGGCCGGAAACCCTGATCTGAATCCACAAACCACAATGAATTATGAATTTACTTATAGTTTTAAAAATAAATATTTTGCAACTTTAAGCTACAGCAAAACAAAAAATAACATTACAGATGTATTGAAACCAACGGTGGAAAACGGAAATATTGTTGTCGTTCAGGCTAATGAAAACCTAAGCTCCGCTTCCTATTACGGACTGAATCTGATCGCACCCGTAAAAGTTACAAAATGGTGGGATATGAATAATAATGCCAATTTTTATCATGGAAGCTACACAGGAAACATTGCTGATACTTACATCAAAAACCAGGGCAATTTTACCTTTGACCTCAACAGCATAAATTCTTTTAAGCTAGGAGACGGATTTTCTGCAGAACTTACGGGAAATTACAAGGCAAAAGAAGTATATGCCTATATGTTCCTGAAACCAATGTGGTCCGTAAATATTGGCGCCCAGAAAAAGTTTAAAAATAACAGCACTCTGAAGTTTTCTTTAAATGATATTTTCTTAACAAGCAATCCTGAAGCGAAAATTATTTATACAAGCTACATAGAAAATTTTGTTGTGAGAAGAGATACGCGAGTGGTTACACTTTCCTATACTTACAATTTCGGGTCTGGAAAAACAGGACAGCCCAGGAAAACAGGAGGCGCGGATGATTTAAAGCAAAGAATCGGAAACGGCTAAATCATAAAAAAAGCACCTACCCCTATTATTAAATTAAAAACTCCCTCAAATACGAGGGAGTTTGATATATTTTAAATGATGTTTTGAGAAGTTATTTCACCAATCTGATCTCAATTGCAGAAAATCCTTTCGGAGATTTTTCTTTTTCAAAAGATACTTTGTTACCTTTTTTAATCTGATCTATACAGTTATTATTATGGAAGAATATATTTTCTTTGGTTTTGTCTTCCGTAATAAATCCGTATCCTTTTTCACTGAGAAATGTTACTATTCCTGTTTTCAGACTTGTTTCAGCCTCGATAGGTGCAGCACCCAGCTGAATGTTATCAAGATCTATTTCTGCTTTTGTATTACTATCAGGAGGTGTAGAGGTCAATTGACCGTTTGCATCTACATACATGAACATTTCGTCAAGGCTTTTGCCTTTATCATTGCTCGCTTTACGCTCTTCACGACGCTGAGCTTTTTCTTTTTGTTTTTGAAGTTTTTTCTTGAAATTTTCTTTTTTAGAGAAAGAATCTGCCATATATTTTTTAAAATTTAATTGTTACTGAGTACTATTTTCTTGTTTAAACATAGTATTATATTTAAACTTAATATTAATACATCTTTCCAAAAGAGATGTAATATGTTTTCTGGTTGTTTTATTATTAGAACTGATTGTTCGGAGAACAATTTGAAAAAAAAATGAAGAATGAAATGACATTCTAAATAACCACAACACTGCGAAAGCAGAGAACTTGTCTTTAAGATAATATACAAATATACGAAAAATAAATACATGAAACAACCCCGTTCTCATTTAAATAATTGACTTTCAATTTAGTTATTGATATATTTCATTCAACATTACTTAAAGATCCATAAAAAAACCACCGAAAAATTTCGGTGGTTTCTATTTTTTAAGCCTGATCAGCTGGTTTTTCACTTGCTGGAGCCTGTCCTTCCGGTCTTGGTTTGCCTTCCGGTTTTGGAGGTCTTGGTAAAAGAACTTTTCTTGAAAGTTTCATTTTCTTACGATCATCGTACCCCATGAATTTTACTTCTACTTCATCACCTTCAGCATAAGGAACCTTGTCAAGACGCTTCCACTCGATCTCCGAGATGTGAAGCAATCCTTCCGTACCTTTAGCAATAGCAACGAAAGCTCCAAAATCCATTACTTTCACTACTTTACCTTTGTAAACTTCTCCTACAACCGGTACGAAAGTGATTTCATTGATTTTAGCAACAGCAGCATTTATTTTTTCTCTGTCTGTTCCTGCGATCTCAATTCTTCCGATTTCTCCCTGTTCTTCGATTGCGATCACTGTATCTGTATCTTTCTGTAACTGCTGAATAATTTTTCCACCAGGTCCGATTACAGCACCGATGAAGTCTTTCGGAATTTCCATGACAACCATTTTCGGAGCGTGAGGCTTCACGTCTGCTCTTGGTTCAGAGATTGTTTCTGTGATTTTATTTAAGATATGTAATCTACCGTCTTTAGCCTGCATTAAAGCCTGTTCCATGATATCCATAGAAAGTCCTTGGATTTTAATATCCATCTGGCAAGCCGTGATTCCATCTGCAGTTCCCGTTACTTTGAAGTCCATATCTCCAAGGTGATCTTCATCTCCTAAGATATCTGAAAGAACCGTCCATTTTCCTGATTTTTTATCAGTAATAAGACCCATTGCAATACCCGAAACCGGTTTTGTGATTTTCACCCCTGCATCCATTAATGCCAATGTTCCTGCACAAACCGTTGCCATTGAAGACGAACCGTTTGATTCTAAAATATCGGAAACTATTCTGATGGTATATGGGTTTTCTGCCGGGATAACTGCTGTTAAAGCTCTTTGAGCCAAATTTCCGTGTCCTACTTCTCTTCTTGAAGTACCTCTTAAAGGTCTTGCTTCACCCGTTGAGAATGGAGGGAAGTTATAATGTAAGAAGAATTTCTCGTCATGTTGTGTAATTACGCTGTCGATCATGTTGGCATCTTTGATAGAACCTAGTGTCACAGCTGTCAGAGACTGAGTTTCCCCTCTTGTAAAGACTGCCGAACCGTGAGCTCCCGGAAGATAGTCGATTTCTGACCAGATCGGACGGATCGTTTTCGGATCACGACCATCAAGACGAATATTGTCTTCCAAAATCATCTGACGCATCGCTTCTTTTTCTACATCGTGATAATATACTTTTACGAAAGGAGTTACTCTTTCCAGTTCTTCTACATTATCAACATATTGAGCTAAGAATTCATCAAGGACAGCCTTGAATTTTTCATGTCTTTCTTCTTTGTTTGATGGAGTTCTTGCCACTTCATATACTTTGTTGTAGCACTCGTTCCATACTTTCGTACGGATATCTTCGTCATGAACCTCGTGAGAATATTCTCTTTTAGGCAAAGACTTTCCAACTTTTTCAGCCAGTCTTTCCTGAGCTTCAATCTGCTTTTTAATTTCAACGTGAGCAAAGTTGATTGCTTCAAGCATTTCCTGCTCTGTGATCTCCTTCATCTCCCCTTCTACCATTACGA
>CBFGVN010000354.1:0-4040 GCA_965651845.1 uncultured Chryseobacterium sp.
AAGAGGAAATATGGTAGACAAAGCCATCAACACTTTGGATGCTACAGCAAGATTCAAATTCAACAACGGATTTGGGATTTCTCTTCAGGGTAAAAACTTAATCAATCCTACAATCAAAAGAATTCAGGACAACGAAGGAGCAGAGCTTATCTCTAAGCAATACAAAAGAGGTATTGGTTTAGGATTAGGAGTTTCTTATGAATTTTAAAAATAATTAATAAAGAATAAAAATCTAAAAGTATTATGAAAAAGAATCACTTAAAATTAATAGCTGCGGCTTTATTTATTGGTACTTCATTCGCAATCCAATCATGCAGCGACAGTGATGATGATTCAATTCCAACTGTATCGCCTGTAGGTATCGCCCAAGATCCAAATAATTTCAAGGGAGATGTTCCTAACGGACAGGTTGTAACATTAGACCCTTCTAAAGTTTACAAACTTACGGGTGCTGTAATGATCAAAGACGGTGGTAAATTAATTATTCCTGCAGGTACAAGAATTGAAGCTACAGGAGGTACTTCTTCTTTCATCACAGTAGAACAGGGTGGACAAATATTTGCAAACGGTACCCAGTCTGCTCCTGTAGTTTTCACAGCTCCTGCCGGTGCACCGGGGAGCTGCGGAGGTCTAGTGATTTGCGGAAAAGCACCGATCAATAAAGGTACTACTGCTACTGCTGAAGTTGGTAATGCTACTTACGGAGGTACAAACCCTACTGATAATTCAGGATCTTTAACATATGTAAGAGTTGAATACGCCGGAGCAATTTATACTGCTGATAAAGAATTCAACGGACTTTCTCTTTTCGGAGTTGGAAACGGAACTAAAGTAGAAAATGTAGCTTTTGTAAACGGATCTGATGACGGTATAGAGTTTTTCGGAGGAACTGTAAACGTTACAAATGTGGTTTCTGTAAGTAATGAAGATGATGCTTTTGACTGGACAGAAGGATGGAACGGAACTGCTACAAATATCTTCACAAAAAGAAGAGCAAATGGTACGGGAAATAGAGGTATCGAAGCAGATAACAATTCAAATAACCACGATGCATCTCCAAGATCAAACCCTACTATCAAAAATGCTACTTTCATCGGAGGTACTTCAGGAGAAGCTGACGGTTTCAAACTAAGAGTAGGAACTTACGCTACTATCGATAACGTAGTACTTTCAGGATGGTCTACAGGTATCAATATTGAGAATGATGCGTCTGTAAGCTACTTCAACGGAGGTGGTAAAATTACAAACATCAAGTTTGACAACGTTACGACTAAAGCTTCTGCTAAATCTAATGCAGGAACTTCTGTAACAGTATTAGCTAACACATACACAGAAAACGCAAGTGCTACAGGCGCAGGAAACGGAACTTCCACTCCTTCTTGGGCTTCTGGATGGTCTAGCTTATAAGAAATAGTAATTAGTTTCTTCATATCAAAAAAAGAAACGGCATCGGAAACATTTCCGATGCCGTTTTTTAATGGAATTATTTTATTTGTTATTTTAGAAATTTAATAATTAGTTATTCTTCTTTTAATATCAATTTCTTGATTTTTCTCTTTCTTTATCTCACAAAAATCACAACACTTAGAATTAATTATTAAAATTATATGAAAAACTTATTCTTTTATTTAGTACTCTTTTTCTCATTTACTGTAAAGGCACAGACTCTAACTGCAGGCAATTTCAAAGTTGATGCTCTCAGTACGGCAAACCACAGAATGGATTATAGTTATGACATTTCAGGAACCTTCTTTAAGGTAGATATGTATGTTTACAAGAATTCGGTAGCTCAAGGAAACTTAATTTCTTATAACTCTAAAATCGACGAGAGTAATTTTGAGCAGTTCACTTTTCCTCCAGGATTTAGATACTCTACGTATTCTTTAAACTATTATGAAAGTACAACTCCTGCAAAATTCATCTTAGTAATTGAAGCTTGGGAAAATCCGGAAATGCCAAAAATGACCCAAACTTTAACATACACTCCCCCGGCACCACAAAAGCCAGACTTTTCTATCGCAAGAATTCAGATTTATAGAGATAAATTTAACACAAATGATTACTCACACCTTTTCTTTGATTCACAAGATACAGCAAATTATCCCGGAACAGCATTTAACAAAGGGACGAAATATAAATTTGTAGTAACAGTCTACAATACAGGTTCTTTAACCAACCAAAACTCTACACTTACACTTATTCAGGGGTTATCACAAAGTGGTACATACCCAGGTGGTACAGCTTTAAAAACTTATGACGCTGCTGTCTCTATTGCTAATACAAACATAAAAACTGTAGAATTTTATGAAACCTTGATCTCTCCTTCACAGGATTATATACCTGCATATCTGGCATTTCATATTGATAAGAACAATACCGCTGATGAACTTAATGAAAATAACAATATTAAAATACAACAAGCATCTTTATATCCCACAAGCATCTCAATTCCAGGGAAATCTGCTAACTTAACAAATATTAAAGTCTTTAATGAAAAAGGGAATTTATTGAAAGAATATTCAGTAAAAAAAGATGAAAAAATTGAAAACAAAATTGTTGAAGATTTCGGAGCTGGAAATTATTTCATCCAATCGGAAAATAACATAACCCGAAGATTAAAAATTTCAAAATAAACTTCAAATTATTTTCATAATCAAAAAGCATCAGAGAATATTTTCTGATGCTTTTTATTTTAGCCGTTCAAATTATTTTAACCATACTCAAGTGAAATTGGGAAAATTAACAGAAAAATGGTAATTTGGTCTTCTTAAATAGATCTCTGCTAGTATCTATTCAAAAGAAATCTAAAATATTATGAAAAAGAATCACTTAAAATTAATCTTTACAGCTCTTGTTATAGGTACAGCAACTCTTATCATGCATTCCTGTTCTAAAGAAGACGATGTAGCTGCAACCATTCCTGTTGTAGGAATAGCAAAAGACCCTAATAATTTTAAAGGTGATGTCACAAACGGGCAGGTTGTAACACTTGATGCCACAAAAACCTACGTTCTTACAGGAACCGTAATTGTAAAAAGCGGAGGAAAACTGGTAATTCCTGCCGGAACCAGAATTGTAGCAACAGCAGGTCCCGCTTCTTATGTTTTGGTAGAACAGGGCGGTCAGATATATGCCAACGGAACATCTGCCTCTCCGGTTTTATTCACCTCATCGGCAGCAACACCGGGAAGCTGGGGCGGAGTGGTTATCTGTGGAAAAGCTCCTATCAATACAGGTTCTTCAGCTTCTTCTGAAATCGGAAATTCAACCTATGGAGGTACTGATGCGACGGATAATTCAGGATCTTTAACTTATGTAAGAATTGAATATGCAGGCGCAGATTTCGCAAGCGGTATAAAATTCAACGGACTTTCAT
The DNA here is from genome assembly GCA_965651845.1 of uncultured Chryseobacterium sp. GTDB lineage: Bacteria > Bacteroidota > Bacteroidia > Flavobacteriales > Weeksellaceae > Chryseobacterium. The sequence goes on from CBFGVN010000354.1 coordinate 3,377, forward strand.
TATTTGGAATCGGTAACGGAACAAAAGTTGAAAATATTGCATCAATCAATGGTTCGGACGACGGCATTGAGCTTTTTGGAGGAACTGTAGGCATTTTAAATGTTATCTCTATTGGTAATGCAGATGATGCTTTCAGCTGGACAGACGGATGGGCAGGAACCGCAAGCAATATTTATACAAAAAGAAAAGCTGACGGGACAGGAAATATCGGATTGAAAGGGATTAATAATCTAAACAATTTCGATGCTTCCCCAAGATCAAACCCTTCTATTAAAAATGTAACTCTGATTGGCGGAACTACCGGAGATTCTAAAGCATTAAGACTTTATTCCGGATCTTACGCTACCATTGATAATATTGTCACATCCAACTGGGCCACAGGTATCAGTATTGAAAGTGATCAGGCAGTGACCAACTTTAACGGTCATAAAAAAATCACTGGTGCTTTATTTGACAACACAACTACTAAAGTTTCCTTAAAATCAACGGCTGGTGCAGATGTTCCGATTGTAGATACTACTTTTACCGAAAAAACTGATGCTACCGGTGCAGGAAATGGAGTTTTAGCTCCGGCTTGGGCTACAGGCTGGTCTGGCTTACAATAATTTTTTAATTTACATATTATAGTTTTATTAATAAACTAAAAATTAAAGGCTTCGATCTT
>CBFGVN010000355.1:0-4022 GCA_965651845.1 uncultured Chryseobacterium sp.
GCTCGTTCTGAATGACAGGAAAACGTACAAGATTTGTCAGCATTCATGAATTAGTATAACCATCACATTTACTAACACTTATTGTTAATTTGTGGATAAAAAAAATACAAACATAAGAATCAGGTTTAAAACTTTTTCTTACATTTGTATTTCCACAGCATAAGGAAATTTTTGGTTAATTCTCTTTCTGCCTTAGACGAAAATTAGCAACTCTGCAATCTAGTCTTTTGAAAGATTACACTGTCCAATTTTTTCCTTTTTTTATGCCTTTTTCACAAATTCTGATTTCAGAGCCATCGACCCGAAACCATCAATTTTACAATCAATATTATGATCGCTGTCTGGTCTTAAACGAATATTTTTCACTTTAGTGCCTGCTTTTACAGGTTTTGGAGCCCCTTTTACGGGAAGATCTTTAATAACCACTACAGAATCTCCATCCTGCAGTTCGTTTCCGTTCGAATCTAAAATTTTTCCTGAATTTGACGCTTCAGCAGCCGTTTCTTCCGGATTCCATTCGTAGAAACATTGGGAACACACCATCATGTTATCGCTCGGATAAGTAAATTCGGAGCTGCATTTCGGACAAAGTATAGTATCACTCATATTTTTAATTTTTTGCAAAGGTAGGAATTTTGAGTTATGAGTTAAAAATTATGAGTTATAAGTTCACAACATGTCAAACAATCGAAGCCAGCTCATAATTCATAACTTATAATTTATAACTATATAAAGGTTAAATTTTCGTATTTTTGCAGATTCAAAATAGCAGAACCCAATTTTATGGAACTTATTCACAGAAACTTAGCGATCGGAATTCACGATGCTTTACAGGAAACATTTTTCGAGAAAAATAAATATGCCGATAAAGTAATCGAAAGACTTTTAAAAGCCAATAAAAAATGGGGAAGCCAAGACAGAGCGGTTGTTTCGGAGATTTTCTATAATATTATCCGTTGGAAAAAACGCCTTGAATATTATATGGGAGAAGGTGTGAAGCCCAACAATATTTATAAACTTATCATTGCTTATCTTCTTTGGAGCAAAACAAATTATAAAAAGTTTGAGGAATTTGACGGAATAAAAATCGCCGATATCCTTACAAAACTTAAAAAATCTACAGTTCCTACCAAAGCTATAGAATATTCTATTCCCGAATGGCTTGCTGAGACACTGGAAAAAGAATTGGGCTCAAAATGGGAAAAAGAAATGCAGGCTCTGAATGAACAGGCTCCGACTGTTTTGAGGGCAAACTCTCTGAGAACCACACCGAAAGAACTTATTTCTGATCTTTCTGATGAAAATGTGGTGGCCTATCCTATTAAAAATTATCCCGATGCCGTTCAACTGGAGGAGAAAAAGAATGTTTTTCTTACCACTGCCTTTAAAGAAGGATTATTTGAAGTTCAGGATGCTTCTTCACAAAAAATCGGATATTTCCTGGATGTAAAAGAAGGACAAAGAGTTGTAGATGCGTGTGCGGGAGCCGGCGGAAAAACCCTTCACCTTGCTGCTTTGATGGGAAATAAAGGACAAATTATTGCTTTAGATATTTTCGACTGGAAATTGGCAGAATTGAAACGCCGTGCCAAAAGAGCCGGAGCCCACAACATTGAAACCCGCCTGATTACGGATAATAAAGTCATCAAAAGACTTTACGAAAAAGCCGACAGACTACTGATTGACGCACCTTGTTCAGGTCTTGGAGTTTTGAAAAGAAATCCGGACAGCAAGTGGAAAATCGATCAGGAATTCATCGACAGAATTAAAATAGAACAGCAGCAAATCCTTCAGGACTATTCTAAAATGCTTAAAAAAGGAGGAAAAATGGTGTACGCAACATGTTCTATTCTTCCCTCTGAAAACAACGGGCAGGTAGAAGAATTCTTAAAAAACAATCCTAACTTTAAAATGCTAAAAGATGAAAAAGTAATGCCTAGCGAAGGCTACGACGGATTCTACATGGCTTTGATAGAGAGAGTTTCCTAAAGTAAATTTTAAATACATGATATACAAACTACTCCGTTTTGGGGTAGTTTTTTTGTTGAACTTCCAGTTTGAATCAAAAATATAAAACTTTAAATCAGACAATTTTTAAAAAAAATATTCATGTAAGTGTAACTTTTACACAATATTTCGAACCAATACTATAAAAACTAATATAAAAATTCGCAAAGCTAAAATTCTGTCAACTAAAAATTATCTTTGCGAAAACCATCATCAATTATGCATCAAAGAATTTTATTCAGCATTTTTATATTTTTATTTTGTCTGTCTTTAGGGCAGACTTATGAAGTTCAGTACATCAGCTCATACAATGGGAAAGTATTGACTGAACAACCTCCCACCCTGGTCTGGGCAAACGAAAAAGAAAATTTTATATTAAACAATAAAATTAGAGAACAAAAAGCAGAATATCCATTTACATTAACGAAAATTGAAAAGCCATCCAATACAGTCGTTTCTTATGCATTTTTGAAACCCAACGAAATTATTTCAACATCTGATGCAGAAGCTATTGGGAAGCAAACTTTTGAATTCACAAACGAAACAAAAAAAATATTAGGCTACAATTGTAAAAAAGCGGTCACCAAGATCAATTCCAATACCATCGAAGTTTGGTACACCAGTGATTTGAAAATACAGGGCGGTCCTTCAACAATCGGACAAAACCTGGGTTTTGTTTTAGAAATCGAAAGAAATAAAAATTCATTAATTACAGCTAATTCTATTAAAAAAGTCAAAAAAACTGATATTGAAAATATTCTTAAGGGTTCGGTGAGCTCAATCGATAAGCTAAGTTACGGTGATCTTTTGTGGAAAAGCACATTCACCACACTAAAGGTTTTTGATGATGAAACGATCAACTTTTCGGACGAATCAAAATCAGACGAAAAGATAAAAAGATTCGCCAACGGAACTATTATTCTGAAAAAAATTAAGTTTCCAAAAATATCTGAAGGCGAAAATATTTTCGTTGAACTGAAACAGCAATCAAATGGTGATGCTTACGACAGAACCGGAACTGTTTTCTTTATCCCCCAGAATAAACCCCAATCTTTCCTAGATGGATTGGAAAAAGGTGTAAAAACATTACCCGTCTATGAAAACGGAAACGGGAAGCAATATTACGGAATCACAACAACAGAAAACTACGATCCACCCGTTGAAATGATGCGTTTTTTCACTGCTTTCGGGATTAATAAATTTAATCATATTCAACTAAAAGATAAAAACTGGCAAACGATCAGTCCGTACAGAGAAGATATTACCGACCTTAAACCATCTTTGTCTGAGAAGGAATTGTGGGTTGGCGCATTCATCGGCAATTACGACAAAGGCGGCCACAAAGTGAGCCTCGAAATCACAATTCATAAAAACGACCAGAATATTTATAAAAACAATACAATTATTCCTCTATTCAATACTTTGAATATCATGGAAATGGCAGGTCAGGATTATTCTACTATGTTTAATAATGATAAAGGATTGTTCGTAGAATTTACCTTAAAAAAAGATTTGAAAAACGCACAGCTGAAATATACGAGCACAGGTCATGGCGGTTGGGAAAACGGCGACGAGTTTGTTCCTAAAGTCAATTCTATTTTCCTGGACGGGAAAATGACCTACTCTTTCATCCCTTGGAGATCAGAATGCGGCTCTTACCGTCTTTATAACCCTGCATCAGGAAACTTTCCGAACGGACTTTCATCATCAGATTTAAGCAGATCAAACTGGTGTCCGGGAACGGTTACCAATCCTAACTTTATTCCCCTTGGAGATCTGAAAGCAGGGAAACACACCATTCAGGTGAAGATTCCGCAGGGTCCTACAGAAGGAACGAGTTTTAGCTCTTGGAATGTTTCAGGGGTATTATTAGGATCTGAATAAAATAAAAACCTTCTCGCAAACTGAATTGCAAGAAGGTAAAAACACAAATGATGAAAAAAAATTATTTCGAGCCACAAAGTAAGGGCTAAAATTTCTATAATAAATTATCATAGATTAATAAATATGTCAAT
>CBFGVN010000356.1:0-4007 GCA_965651845.1 uncultured Chryseobacterium sp.
GCAAAGCTTCAGAAATTACCGACAATAACGGCTTCTATGAGCCAATTTTATCTGGGTGATTTGGTGGCTATTGATAAAGATTTTTCAAATTCCACGAATATCCCGATGCCTCACTATGGAAGTTCTTACGGTGTTCAGGCAACTCAGCTGATCTTTAAAGGTGGTTTGGTGAGTAAATCTATTGAACTGGCGGGACTTCGCGAACAACTTTCCAAACTAGATTTAGAAAAAAATAAACAAGATGTGAAATTTTTAGTGATTTCAAATTATTTGGATGTTTATAAAATTTTAAATCAGCAGGAAGTTTTTCAAAACAACAAAAAACTGGCTTTGGAACGTCTGAAAAACATCCAGAAATTTTATCAACAGGGTATGGTGACACGGAATGAGGTTATTCGTGGTGAATTGGCCATCAAAAATCTGGATCAGGGAATTCTCACTTTAAAAAACAACCGAAAAATTCTTAATTATAATTTAAATATTGCTTTAGGTTTAGATTCTGATACTGAGATAATTCCGGTTGAAAGTTTGGAGAACAAAGACTCAGGAATCGGGATGGATTATTACCTTGATCTGGCTCACGAAAATAATCCACTCATTAAATCTGCTAAAACAAACATTAACGCGGCGGATAAAAATATAGAAATTATAAAAACCGATAAAATGCCTACTCTAGCCGGATTCGGAGGGTATACCTTACAAAGACCGATTACCAATAGAACTCCGGTTCTGGATATGTATGCAGGAGGATGGCAAACTGGAATTTCTCTCAGCTATAATATTGATAATCTGTTTAAAACAAAAGAAAGGGTAAAGCTTGGCGTGCTTCAGAAAAATCATGCCAATGAAACCCTAGTATTAACTCAACAAAATATTGATATGGGAGTAAATGCAGCTTATGTGAAATATCAGGAATCCATCCAGCAGGCTGAAATTCTTAATGATGCTAAAAGACTGGCGGAAGAAAACTATAAGATTACGGAAGCTAAATATCTGAATCAGTTGGCGGTACAAGCAGAAATGATTGATGCACAGAATCAAAAACTTCAATCTGAGCTGGATTATGCCAATGCGGAAATCAATGTGCTGTATCAATATTATAATCTTCTGAAATCTACCGGAACGCTTTAATTTTTAAAAACTGAAAATAATGGAAAATAAGGAACAAAATACTCAAAATATATCTTCGACACCTGTACAATCTACAGTTGCAGAGAAAAAGAAACAAAATAAAAGAAATAAAATCAGAGCGATAATTTCTAATATCGTGGTATTTCTGGTAATTGGATTTGGCTTGTACTGGCTTGTTCGTGAATATTTTCATTTGGGAGACAAAACTTATACGGAAGCAGCTCAGGTTGAGGAATTTATCAACCCGATCAACACAAGAGTTTCGGCTTATATTAAAGAAATAAAATTCATTGAACATCAGAAAGTTAAGAAAGGCGATACATTGGTTATTCTTGATGATCGTGAGATTTTAACACAAATGGGTCAGGCTGAAGCAGCGTATCAGAATGCATTGGCTCAACGCACGGCAACAAGTTCATCCGTGAATACCGTTTCCAATAACGTGAGCGTGATGGAAGCTAATATTGCCGGAGCAAAGGCCAGACTTTGGAATGCTGAACAGAATTTAAACAGATATAAAAATCTTTTGGCTTCTGAAGCGGTAACCAAACAGCAATATGATCAGGTAAAAACTGAGTATGATGCACAAAAGGCGGCTTATGAAGCGCTGGCTAATCAAAAGCAATCCGCAAATCTTTCTACAACAGAAGTGAAAAGCAGATTAGGAATTAATGATGCTGAAATTAAAAGAACAAAATCTGCTTTGGATATGGCAAAAATTAATCTTTCATATACCGTAATTACGGCGCCTTACGACGGAGTGATGGGGAGAAGAACGATTTCTGAAGGCCAATTGATCCAACCCGGCCAACAGGTGGCAACGATTGTTTTAAACGGTCAAAAATGGGTGACGGCCAACTTTTTGGAAAGCCAGATGCCTAATATCAAAATCGGAGAGAAAATGATGATGACGGCAGATGCTCTAGGCGGACAAAAATTTGAAGGTGTTGTAACGGCAATTTCTGCGGCTACGGGTTCAAAATACTCAAATGTTCCGACGGATAATTCAACAGGTAATTTCATCAAGGTTCAGCAAAGAATTCCTGTAAGAATAGAGTTTACGGCTTCCAATAAAAAAGAAGATGTTGAAAAACTCAGCGCAGGAATGAACGTGAATGTGAAAATTAATTAAGATTGATTGGCTGGAAGATGGGAGCCGGAAGTTTTAGCAGTGGATAAACCTCCCTCTTCCAGCTTCTGACTTCCTGCCGATAACATCAAATTTATAAAAATGTACAACAAAGGATTATTTAACGATTGGGTTCCGAAACCTGTTCAGCTGTTAATGATTGTATTGCTGGTAGTTGTGGTTCTGCCTTTAGGAGGAGTGTATACCGGAAACATCAGCTTTATGGTTGGGGGAACAGGTGAGCTTTCAGAATATTTTATGTTCGCGAATTATGCCACTACTATTGGAATGGGAGCTTGTATGCCTATTGTTCTCAGAATGAAAATGAGATTTAAAGTTCGTCATAAAATGGTGTTTTTACTGGTTCTTTTAGGATTATTGAACTGTGTAAATGCTACCACATTCAGCCCTTTGGTAATCGTGGGTGTTTCATTGATTATTGGTTTTCTCAAAATGATGGCACCTATTGAGCTGTTTTTACCACTGATGATGATGATCGGAGATCGCGGCGTTTTTTACGGAGTGTTTTATACAGCGGTTTTAACATTGAATCAGGTTTCAAGTTATTACGCTGTGAAAGTTTCTATTTTGTATAATTGGCAGCAGTTTTTTATTGTAATTGCATTACTATGTCTTGTAATGGCGCTTTTGTGCTGGATTTTAATGCACAATAAATATTTTTCACTCAAAGTTCCGTTGTATCATATTGATTGGATGAGTATTATCTTATTTATGTCCACTTTTATGTTTTCGGCTTATGTTTTAGCATTTGGAAAACAGCAGGATTGGCTGAATTCAACAAAAATTATCAATTCAAGTATCGCGGCTTTCGTAAGTTTTGCTGTACTGATTGTTCGCCAGCTTACTTTAAAAAGACCTTATCTTTCCCTTACGGTGTTTACAAGAAGTAATGTTTTGAATGGTTTATTTATGCTGTTTTGGCTGGGAATGTTTCTGGGAACTGCATCTATACAGAATATTTTTGCGGTGGGAGTTTTAGGATATGATCAGCTGACGAATGCAAAACTTAATTTACTGATGATTCCCGGACTGATTATGGCCGGAATAACAGCAATTTTCTGGTTCAAAAAACAGAAACCTTTGAAGATGTTCATTTTTTCAGGATTTTCTGCAATGATTGGCTATGCTATGATCATGTATTTCTCTATGGTTCTGGAATTTAACTATGAATACTGGTATTTGCCCATGTTTTTAAAAGGCTATGGAATGGGGGCTTTATTTATTTCCGTTTGGTTTTATACTTTGGATAAATTAGAATTAAATGATATGCTGGCTGCGATAGGATTGGTGCTGGTTTGGAGAACTTTCTTGGCAGTTGGTATTTTCTCGGCATTACTGTCCTGGTTTCAGTATCAGTTTCAGATTGTGAGTCTTGGAGATCTGGCAGTGTATATGGATGGGATGACCATTTCTCCACAAAATGTAATGGCTAATATGAAAATGATCCAGCTCAACGCCATTCTTGCAGCCAATAAAAAAATATTTGGATACATTATTTTAGTTGGTTTTGGGATGTTATTGTATGTTTTAACGCATCATTTCGGAGCCAAAAGATTTGAGTATTTAAGGTTTATAAGGGTTTTGAGCGGAAAATCTATCATCGCAAAAAGAAGAATAAGAGAAAGGGAAATTGTTCAGGAAATATCTGATGCAGCGGGATCTGCGATGTAAAGATTCCTTGTTTTTCATTGGCAAAGAGGCTGTCTCAAAAGGGCAGTCTCTTTTC
>CBFGVN010000357.1:0-3992 GCA_965651845.1 uncultured Chryseobacterium sp.
AATTTCTGTTGATGTAAAAGTGGGAGTTTATAAAATCCAGCCATTATAGTATTAATTTAAATCGAATTTACATAGCAAAGTGTTGCTTTTGGGCAGCACTTTCTTTATTTTTAAAGTTTATAAAGAATCATTATGAAGAAAATTACAGTTGGAGCATTATTGTTCTCGATGATGTTTGTGGGTGTTAATGCACAATCTTTAAAATCGCCGGATGGAAAGTTTGAAATGAACTTTCAACTAAAACAGGGAGTACCTTATTACAACCTGAAATACAATGGCAATGTAGTGGTAGAAGATTCCAAATTGGGATTGAGATTATTTAAAGATTCGTCTATAGAATTCGCCTCGGAGATCGTAAAGCCTGAAGATGTAAAAAATGATCTTAACAACGGTTTTGCTAAAACAGACGAAAAAAGAGATTCCAAAAACGAAACATGGCAGCCTGTGTTGGGTGAAAAGAAAAGCTATATCAATAATTACAATGAACTTGCTGTAACTCTTAATCAGGCAGCTACAGATAGAAATATTGTTTTGAAATTCAGATTGTTCAACGACGGTTTAGGATTCAGGTATGAGTTTCCTCAACAGAAAAACCTAAACTATTTCATCATTAAAGAAGAAGATTCTGAAATCGATTTTCCAACCGATATGAAGGCATGGTGGATCGCGGCAGATTATGATTCTCAGGAATATCTTCCGCAGACTTCCAACATCTCTGAAATTCCTGCAAAATGGGGAACTGCTTTCGATAGCAATGCATCACAGCAGATGGTGAAAAATGCGGTTCAGTCTCCTTTAATGCTTAAAAAAGAAGGGAAATCACCTTTGTACGTAAATGTTGGAGAAGCAGCAGTTTTAGATTATCCGGCTTCGCATTTGGAAGTTGACGCGGTTAATTTTAAATTTAAAACTCACCTTACACCGGACAGACAGGGAGCAAAAGGATATATTCAGACAGCTTCTGTTTCCCCTTGGAGAACAATTATTGTTTCTCCGAAAGCGGAAGAAGTTTTAGCTTCAAAAATGATGTTCAACCTTAATGAGCCTACAAAATATACCGATACATCTTACATTCACCCGACAAAATATATGGGAGTTTGGTGGGAAATGATTATCGGAAAATCTCAGTGGGCGTATGGTCAGCCGGAATCCAATGTTCGTCTTGGGGTAACCGATTTTTCAAAATTGACACCCAACGGAAAGCACGGGGCCAACAACGATAAAGTGAAAGAATACATCGATTTTGCAGCAGAAAACGGCTTTGGAGGGTTATTAATCGAAGGTTGGAATATCGGCTGGGAAGACTGGTTCGGGCATTCGAAAGAATATGTTTTCGATTTTATCACACCTTATCCCGATTTTGATATTAAAATGTTGAATGAATATGCTCATTCAAAAGGAATGAAATTAATCATGCACCACGAAACCTCCGGTTCTGCAACGAACTATGAAAGATGGGCTGACAAAGCATTCCAGCTAATGAGCAAATATGGTTATGATGCCGTGAAAACAGGTTATGTAGGAGACATCATTCCAAGAGGGGAGCATCATTATTCTCAATGGACGATCAACCATTACTATAGAATTGCCGAAAAAGCCAACGAATATAAGATCATGGTAAACTCCCACGAATCCGTGCGTCCGGGAGGGGAAAGCAGAACCTATCCAAACTGGATCTCTGCCGAAGCTGCTCGTGGAACGGAATTCGAAGCTTTTGGTGGAAACAATCCGGAGCATCAGACCATTCTTCCGTTTACAAGATGGATGGGCGGGCCAATGGATTACACTCCGGGGATTTTCCAAACCAAATTGGATTACTATTTTCCTGGCGACAAACGTTTTGTGAAAACCACTTTGGTGAAGCAATTGGCGCTTTATGTAACCATGTATATGCCTCTTCAGATGGCGGCAGATTTACCGGAAAACTACAAAAGGCATATGGATGCTTTCCAGTTTATCAAGGATGTCGCAGCAGATTGGGATGATACGAAAATCTTATCCGCAGAGCCGGGAGATTATATCGTTACCGCAAGAAAGGCAAAAGGTACTGAAAATTGGTTCGTAGGTGGGATTACCGATGAAAACAAGCGTGATTACACCGTAGATTTCTCTTTCTTGGATAAAGGGAAAAAATACGAAGCAACGATCTACGAAGACGGAAAAGATGCCGATTACATCAACAATCCTCAAAGCTATCATATCTACAAAAAGCAGATCACCAGCAAATCAAAAATCGATTTCAAAATGGCAAGAAGCGGCGGTTTCGCAATTTCTATTAAGCCATTGTAGTCATACATCATCAACTTTGTCAAAGTTTAAATCTTTGACAAAGTTTTTTTGATATTTAATTTTTTTAGGAGCTTTTTCCCGCTATCCACTATTACTCCTCGCGCCAACGCTGTCACTCTGAGTGCCGTAGATCCAACGCTTGCTCCGGGGTAGCCGTTACTATCGGGGCTAGACGATACAGCGCACTATCAATCTTTGACAAAGTTTTAAGTTAAAAATCATGAAATGAAAAAAATATACACCATTTTCGCACTTTCCGCAGCTTCCGTTGCATTTTCCCAAATTCAAAAGGTAGAACCCGCTTTTTGGTGGAAAGGAATGAAAAATCCTGAGCTTCAGATTCTCGTTTACGGAAAAAATATTGCCAATAATCAAATTGAGCTGTCAGACGGCATTCAGATTAAAGATATTCAGAAAGTTGAAAACCCAAACTATTTGTTTGTGACGGTTAACACCAATGAAATCAATGTTCCGAAGTTTAAAATCAATAGTAAAAAAGACAAAAAAATTGTCAGTTCCTATACGTATGAATTAAAACAAAGAGAACCCAATTCTGCGAATAGGGAATCTTTTACTTCAAAAGATGTCATGTACTTAATCATGCCCGACCGTTTTGCGAACGGCGACGAGAAAAATGATTCAAGTCCGAACTTAACAGAAAAAGCCAATAGAAGCCTTCCCAACGGCCGTCACGGCGGAGATTTACGTGGAATTATTAATAATTTAGATTATATTCAAAACCTTGGCGCAACCGCCGTCTGGCTCACCCCGGTGAATGAAGATAATGAAAAAGTTTATTCTTATCACGGCTATGCCCAGACAGATTTGTATAAAATAGACGAACGTTACGGAACCAACGAAGAATACAGAGAACTGTCCCAAAAATTAAACAAAAGAAATATGAAGCTGGTGATGGACTACGTTACCAATCACTGGGGAATTTCACATTGGATGATCAAAGATCTGCCCACAAAAGACTGGATTCATTGGTTTAATGATGGTGAAAACGGTTTCAAACGTTCCAATTATAAAACAACCACACAATTCGACACCAACGCTTCCGATATTGATAAAAAAGTGGCTCTGGACGGCTGGTTCGATACCACAATGCCGGATATTAATCAAAAAAATCCGTTGGTATTAAAATATTTAACACAAAACGCGATCTGGTGGATAGAATATGCTGAATTAGGTGGTTTTCGTGTCGATACCTATCCTTACAACGATAAGGAAGCGATGGCAAAATGGGCAAAAGCGATCACTGATGAATATCCGAAATTCAATATTGTCGGGGAAACCTGGCTGAATACGGCAGGACAGATTTCAGCATGGCAAAAAAATTCAAAAACGGGGGAGGCAGCGAATTACAACTCAAACCTTCCGTCGGTAATGGATTTTATGTTATATGGTGATATGCCGAAAGCCTTGAAAGAAAAAGAGGGTTGGGATACGGGAATGAACCGTATTTACAACAGCTTGTCGAGTGATTTTCTTTATCCGGATATTAATAATGTGATGGTTTTCTTTGAAAATCACGACACCGAAAGATGGAACGAGATTTTTAATGACGATCCGAAAGCCTATAAACTAGGATTAACCCTAATCTCAACTGTTCGGGGAATTCCTCAGATTTACTATGGTTCTGAAGTGGGAATGCGTGGTGATAAAAACAAAGGGGGCGATGCCGATATCCGAAGAGACTT
>CBFGVN010000358.1:0-3981 GCA_965651845.1 uncultured Chryseobacterium sp.
TACCGGTAATTCCGATACCTGTCTGAACTTCGTCGAAGATCAGTAAGATTTCATTATCATCGCAGATTTTTCTTAAACCGGATAAAAATTCATCTCTGAAATGATTGTCACCACCTTCAGCCTGAATAGGTTCGATAATGATGCAAGCCACTTTATCAGGGTGCATCAGGATTGCTTCTTCAATGTGAAGTAATGCCAGTCTTTCGTTTTTAATGGTCTCTTCCAGGTTTTCTTCCGTGATTGGGAAGGTCAATTTCGGATTTAAAATTCTTGGCCAGTTAAACATCGGGAAATATTGATATTTTCTAGGATCAGCAGTATTTGTTAAGCTTAAAGTATAACCGCTTCTTCCGTGAAATGCCTGTCTGAAATGAATGCAGATTCCTGCTTCGATATTAAGGCCTTTTTCAAAATTTTTACGCGTTTTCCAGTCGAAACATGCTTTCATTGCATTTTCTACACCCAGAGTTCCACCTTCGATGAAGAAAGCATACTGCAGTTCTTCAGGGATCACTACTCTTTCAAAAACTTCTAAAAAGTGGGCATACTCTTCAGAATAAACATCTGCTAAAGTCGGTTTATTCACCGCCATTTTCCCCAGCCAAGCTGATTTTTCGACCAGATAAGGGTGATTGTAGCCGATAGACGCCGAAGCGAACATCGAAAACATATCTAAATATTCTTTGTTTGTAAGCTTGTCGTAAAGCCATGAGCCGTGGGATTTTTCAATATCCATCACGAAATTGAAACCGTCTGCCAAAACGTGTCTGCCTACTGTTTCTTTAACTTTATTTGCTTGTATGTCGATTGTTTGTTCCATATTAAATAAAAATCTTAGGGGTGATTGGATTAAAAGCCACGTCAACAGAAAATTGCTTAGGGATAATTTTCATACGGTGAACTTTTAATTTTTAAATTATTTTAAAGGTCAAACTTAATTCCTTGTGCTAAAGGAAGGTTTGTAGTATAATTAATTGTGTTTGTTTGTCTTCTCATATAGTATTTCCATACATCAGAGCCAGATTCTCGTCCTCCTCCGGTTTCTTTTTCGCCACCGAAAGCTCCACCGATTTCTGCACCCGAAGTTCCGATGTTTACATTGGCAATCCCGCAATCTGAACCAGCCTGAGAAAGGAATAATTCTGCTTCTCTAAGATTTTGTGTCATAATCGCAGACGACAATCCTTGAGGCACATCATTCTGAATGGCAATTGCCTCCTCTAATGTTTTATATTTAATTAAATACAAAATCGGTGCAAAAGTCTCGTGCTGAACGATTTCATAAGAATTTTTCACTTCAGCGATGCAAGGTTTTACGTAGCATCCGGATTCGTAGCCTTTTCCTTTTAAAACTTCACCCTCAACAATGAATTTTGCGCCTTCTTTTTTACCTTTTTTAATAGCTTCCTGATACATATTTACAGCATCGGTATCGATAAGCGGTCCGACATGATTGGTTTCATCCAAAGGATTTCCTATTTTCAGCTGTCCGTAAGCCTTTACCAATCTTTTCTTCACTTCGTCGTAAACGCTTTCATGAATGATCAATCTTCTTGTTGAAGTACATCTTTGTCCTGCAGTTCCCACTGCTCCAAAAACGGCACCAATAATTGCCATGTCGATGTCTGCATCTTTAGAAATAATGATAGCGTTGTTTCCGCCTAATTCAAGGATAGATTTCCCGAATCTTTGTGCAACGTTTGTAGACACCATTCTTCCGACTCTTGTAGACCCGGTGAATGAAATAAGAGAGATTTTCTTGTCATCAACCAGTTTTTGTCCGATTTCATGATCTGCAACCAAAACGCTTGAAATTCCCTCAGGAAGATTGTTTTCCTTTAAAACTTCAGCCATAATATTCTGGCACGCAATAGCACAAAGCGGAGTTTTTTCTGATGGTTTCCAGATCGTAACATTACCGCAGATCCAGGCCAAGGCTGTGTTCCACGACCAAACGGCTACCGGAAAGTTGAAAGCAGTGATGATTCCCACAATTCCAAGTGGATGATATTGCTCGTACATTCTGTGACCCGGTCTTTCCGAATGCATCGTGTAGCCGTGAAGCTGTCTTGAAACACCGACTGCAAAGTCGCAGATGTCGATCATTTCCTGTACTTCACCCAGACCTTCCTGTAAAGATTTTCCCATTTCATAGGAAACAAGCTTACCCAAATCGTCTTTATATTCCCTTAGTTTCTGACCCAATTGTCTTACAATTTCCCCTCTTTTAGGAGCCGGAATCATTCTGAATTCTTTAAAGGCGGTTTCAGCAGTTTCGATTACCTTGTCATAATCAGATTCTCCGGAAGTCTTTATCTTAGCAATTAGATTACCGTCCACAGGTGAATAACTTTCTATGGTTTTCCCTGAAGCAAAGTATTTTCCGCCTACTGAAGTTCCTTTATTTTCATCTTTGATTCCTAGATTTTTGAGCGTTTTTTCGATCCCAAAATCCTTTACTTTTTTAGACATAAAAATTTTACTTTTCGTTTTCCCTAAAGTTAAAAATATTACGCGAACTGCAAAATTTTAATTTTTTTAACGTGTTTTTTATTTGGACTAATTATAAACATGCTTATCTTTGTAAGGTAATCATTTGAATTTCAGAAATGGAAAATAATAATACGATAAACGAACCTGCGGAAGAGAAGAAAAATTCTAAATGGAAAAGTCTGGTAAAGAAGTTTGGAATTGGCGGAATTATATTCTTTACAGTGAAGGGAATCATCACTTCTACCCTTATTTATTTTCTTGGAAAGAATTTTTGGACTGTGATTACTAATTATTTCGCAACAATATTTGATTAATTTAATTGATATATGAAACATGAAAGCAGAGATATTTCTTTGCTTTTTTTGTTTTGTTGAGTGTTTGTTTGAATTTTTAACGCAAAGGGCGTTTCACTCAGCAAATGATAACACTGCTGCTATTCTGAATGGAACGAAAACGGAGTGAAGAATCTATAAAAAATAAAGCCTTCGACTTCGTTCAGGCTGACAATTCTAATACTGTTTCGTATGATTTAAATCAGTTTAAACAAGTCAAAGACTTTAAAATTTAGTTCAAATTTTAAACTATTCCTTTTTCTTTCTTCCCGAATTAATTAGACTTTGATGAAGCAAATACTCAATCTGTCCATTTACGCTTCGGAATTCGTCATTTGCCCATTTTTCCAACAGCTTATAAGTGGACTCATCTATCCTTATGACGAAAGATTTTTTGCCTTTGTTTTCGGGAGAGTTTTGAGTTTTTTCTGATTTCATTTTGATTATTTTCTTTTGCTTAATTTGTTTTTAACGCAAAGGGCGCAAAGATTTTCTTTAATTTATTGTAAATATTTACGTGCGCAAAGGCGCTGCATTCAGCGAAGAGTATTTCACATTGTCATTCTAAATGGGAACGAAGTGGAATGAAGAATCTGTTTTAACCTTTATGTAAATGAATCTCTTCATCATCAAAATAACAAACTTTGCGAAAATTTTAATTATTAATTATTCACTATTAATTATACAAAGTTCCGGCATTTAAAATTGGGGTTGCTGCTTTTTCACCGCAAAGAACGACCATTAAATTACTCACCATGGCGGCTTTTCTTTCATCATCCAATTCCACGATATTTTCTTCTGAAAGCTTTTTTAACGCTAAATCTACCATTCCTACTGCCCCTTCCACAATTTTCGTTCTTGCCGCAACAATAGCTGTTGCCTGTTGTCTTTGAAGCATGGCTCCCGCAATTTCCGATGCATATGCCAAGTGAGAAATTCTGGCTTCCTGAATGGTAATTCCTGCCTTTGAAAGGCGGTCTGTAAGTTCCTGTTCCAAAATCAAATTGATTTTATCACCCCCTTCTCTTAAAGTGATCGGAGCATGATCGTCTTCCAGATTGTCGTACGGAAAGCTCATCGCTAAATGACGAACTGCAGCTTCACTCTGCATTTTCACAAAATCTGAATAACGCTCAACATCGAAAGCTGCTTTGTA
>CBFGVN010000359.1:0-3978 GCA_965651845.1 uncultured Chryseobacterium sp.
GTCATCTTTCCGGTGGAACCTCCGGTATAGTTCCCTTTGAATATAATTTCTCCATTAGGGTTTACCCTGAAATAAACTGATTTTCTAAGGTCATTAGCACTGTAAGACTGATACAGGTTTACAGGCACTTTTGCCACCGCAAAACGTACAGGTCCTGAAATACGCATGGTAGCCCTTAACAAAACTTCAGGATTCATATCTTTTATCGGGTAAGAATCTGTCGGATTTAGGGTATTAAAATCCATCAGGGTATTTTGAAGGCTTAATGCCTGTAATGAGTATGTTAAAGCTTTCTCATAATCTCCCATAAAGAGATAAGTTCTTGCCAGATATCCCAGCGCCGTCACCTTTGAGGGTCTGGTGGCAGCGATCTGTTTTACAGGAAGCAGGTCTACGGCTTCATGCAGGTCTTTTAAAATCTGATCGTAGGTCTGCTTTACCGAAGATCTTACAGAAGGAGTATTCATATCGGGATCTAAGCGAAGAGGTAATCCTAAATCGGTGAAAGCAGTACTGGCATTGTAAGCCAAACACCAGATCTGTGCGGCATCCAGATAACGGATCGCTCTTAAGGCTAATGCCTGTCCTTTTACATTTTCCGCTCCCGAAATATGATAAGTATCCAGATTATGGAGCACAGCATTGGATATATAAACCGCCTTGTAACAATAAGCCCAGTCATTCCCCACGCCCTGATTGGTGGAAACATAATCTTTTTGCCAGGTGTAGAGTCTTTTGTCCTCCTGGTATTCTAACGCATCAAAATCTGCATCTGACAAGTAAAACTCATCACTGGAAGCCATTCCGCTGGAAGCAAAATTACTTAATATATCAGATAATCGGTCTAATAAAGCCTGATTGTCTTCAAGAGTTGTGGGTGTGGCAAGATTAGAATCTGATTTTTCATCCAAAAATCGGTTACAACCACTGAGCATGCTGGTTAATATAACAAACACAATAGTGTACATCATCCCTTTGATTTTATGTTGCTTAGTATTCATTTTTTTACATTTATTTTTTTCAATATCAATATTTATAGTAAAAACTTAATATTCTGCAAAAACAGAATATTCCTGTGAGTTTAAAACTTAGCTCTTAGCCCGATAGTATACACCGCAGGAGGTTTTAATCCGTTACCGCCCAGATTAAAATCCGGGTCTATCCCGCTTTTATTAGCCTTCCACAATAAGCCAAGGTTGCTTAAGTTTACAAATACACTAAGGTTTTCAAATACTTTAGATCTAAAAAAGTTTTTATCAAATTGATAGGTAAGGTTAATATATTGCAAACGGATATGATCCCCTTTCTCTACCAGCACACTGGAACCGTTATAGAAAGCATCCCTATTCGCATCACTCTGTAAAGTATTGGAAGGAACATTTGTCCATGTTTCATCGCCCGGTTTCTGCCATCTACTGGCAAAATCACTGTGTCCCGTCCAGCTGTTATACAGATTGGTATAGTTAATGGAGCTTCTTCTAAAGAAATACCCCATTTTATAGGTAATGCCAATGTCCATACTGATATTTTTATAGCTGAAGGAATTAATGAAAGAACCATACACCGTAGGAATTGCAGAACCAAAGAATTCTAAATCTCCTACCGAGGTTCCCACTCCGGTAAGGGCTGAATAATCTTTGCTGATCTGTCCGTTAAGATAGCCCATCGGATCTCCCGTGTTGGGATCTAATCCTGCCCACTTGTAGGCAAATATGGAATACACAGGCTTTCCTTCTATTCCTGAGATCGGTACGGAAGAACCATTACCGATAAACTGGCTGGCCAAGGGGTCTGACAGGTAATATTTGGTCACCTGATCACGGTAGGTACTAAAGTTTAAAATCGTATTCCATTTAAAAGCTTTATCAATGTTGAGGGTTTTAAGCTCTATGTCAATACCCTGACCTTTAATCTCCGCCACATTGGAGAGCATATAATCGATCCCTGTGGTATAATCCATTTGCGCAGGACCAAAGAGATTGGTTCCCTTTTTGGTAAAATATTCCACCGAGCCAGTAATCCTGTTATTCCGGGCAGCAAAGTCTAATGCTATATTAATCATCCTTGAAGTCTCCCAACGAAGCTTAGGGTTGTAATAGTTATCAAACCGGGCCATAGATGTTCCGGTATAACGGGAAGGGTCTATATCGTAAGCAATGGTGCTTACCGCCACCATTCCGGGGTCTATATTCCCGTTAAAACCATAGGAACCTCTTAATTTCAAATTAGGAAGCCAATTCACTTTATAAAAATCTTCTTTAGAAATTTCCCATAAAGCCCCTACTGACCAAAAGGGATTCCACTGGTCATTGGTAGTAAGCCCAAAAAGGTTACTCGCATCCCTTCTGAAGCTTCCCGAAAGGGTATACTTATTATCATAGGTATAGGCTGCATTGGCAAAAAGGGAAACAAAGCGGGTGGTACGTTTTCCCTGAGACTGAATTCTTTGTATAAATTCCATGCTTCCGGTGGGAAGTAATGGATACTGATGGGTATAATCTACACTGCCGGAAGCCATACGATCCTCGTTAAATCCATAGTAACGGTTAGATTCGTAAGTTCTGACCGCATCACGGCTTTCTCCTCCGGCAATGAGCGACAAACTATGTTTGTTCCATTTACCGGAGTAACTGAGCTGTCCCCTGATATTGTTAATTATGGTCTCAGCTCCGGATTTATCCAAAATACCTCCTTTGGGAACGATAAAAGTATAACTATCATTATTTCCATTACCCCCATTACTATCTACCTGTACAAACATATTGACATAATTTCGGGCAAAATAGCTCTGTGCTCCATGAAGATGGTCTGAAGTATCATGCTGGCGCTGGTACTGGTATTTGATATCTGCTTCAAGACCTTTGATAATTTTATAATTAATTCCCGTTGTAATCATCACTTCTGTGCCTTTCGTTTTTACCTGGTCATGCTTCCAGTCTGTTAATGGATAATAATTCCAGTCTAAAAGCTTTCCCTGTTCAAAGCTGTCTTTATAGTTTTGGTTATAGCTTTTAAAAACAGCTAAGGGATTACCGCTTTCATCTGCCAGCTGCATATAGGGGACAAAGGAATTTCTGCCCATAATGATTCCGCCATAGCCTGTGCGACCGCTTTTGGTATCACTTTCTGTATAATACACACTGCTGCTCACAGAAAGCGGTTTAAAAGGTTTCCATACATTCTGGAAGCGAAGGTTCATGCGGGTGTATTTCTCACCTAAATTTCCGGTATTATCATCATAGCCTAATGATGAGCTCCATGAGAACTGTGGGGCTCCGCCCGAAAGATTAAGAAAATACTGCCTTTTTTCTGAGGGCTGGTACATATAACGACGAAACTGTTCTTTAGCATCAATATTTTTAAGCAGCTCAATCTGACGGTTCGCTTCATCTGAGGTGATGAGTCCGTTCTTTTCTTTATTAAGCAAATCCACCACAGGAGATAAAACAGGATGTGAAGGAGAATTGATATCACTGTCATAGAAACCCTTCTTAAAAAGTTCCTTTTCAACTTCAATAAAATCTGAGGATGAAATGGTTTTAAGATAGCTGAAATCAGGCTTGGGGCTTAAGCTGGTATTCCATGTAAACTCTACACTTAGCGGCTGATTTAACCTTCCTGTTTTGGTGGTAATCACAATAACACCGTTGGCTGCTCTTGCGCCCCAGATACTGGCTGCTGAGGCATCTTTAAGAACGGTAATGCTTTCCACCATATTAGGGTTTATATTGCTGATGTCTCCTTCATAGGGGAAATTGTCGACAACAATGAGTGGGGATTTAGGACCATTAATGGTACTGATACCCCGCACCATGAGCTTGGGCTCTCCTGAGGTGCCTCTTTCGAGGATAACGCCTCCGGCAACATTAGCCAGCCTGTCCAGAATATTGGTGCTAACCTGCTGGTTTAATAATTTATTACCCGTAAAGGTAAATGATCCGGTGGCTCTTTCTTTGGGAATTCTCTGGTATCCTGTGG
>CBFGVN010000360.1:0-3967 GCA_965651845.1 uncultured Chryseobacterium sp.
GAGGATATTTGCAGAAAAGCTTCGGATGGCAGTCGAATTTTTATGTTCTGGCGGGATATAGTTTGCTATTGTTGTTATTAGAGTTTATATTTTCAGGGGAAACATTGAAAAAGAGGAATCCTTTTCATCTTGAGTTTCTATTAAAGGAATATAATTCTATGTTTAAAGCAAAAGATTTTTTCTATGGAATGATTATGTGCGGATTGAGCTATTCGATGATAATGTTCTTTAATCTCTGCGGTTCCTTCATTATTGAGCATAAAATGGGTTATTCTGAAGTGGTTGCCGGCTATGTTTCATTGATCTTAGGATTTGCATGGATGGCTGGAGGTTTTTTAGGAAAAGCATTAATCAATAAAGCGTTTTTACCTAAAATTCGTTATGCTAATTTTATTCAATTATTTTTAATCATTTTGATGTTTGTTGCTTCATATTTTTCAAGCAATATTTACAGTCTCGTAGCTTTTGCATTTTTAATTCATGTAACTGCCGGATTTATCTTTAATAATTATTTTTCATACTGTATCGGAAGATTCCCGAATTCTGCAGGAATAGCAGGTGGGCTTACAGGAGGAATTGCTTTCATCATTACCTCTGCAATCAGTTATGGAATTGTTGCGATGATCAGACCTCAGATGCAGCTGGAAGTAGCGGAAGGCTATTTTGTACTGGGAGTTTTAGGGTTATTTATTTTAAGTATGATTAAACTTCGAAAAGCACATGCATAGTGTTAATTCTTAATTTTTTAACAAGATTTCAACTATTTTATATTTTTTCTACCATAATTTTCAACATAAATCCTCTCATTGCTGGGAGGATTTATTTTTAAATATCTAACACAATTTCCGCAAATTACACAAAGTATTAAAATAATTAATTTGTGTTTTTAATGTAAGAATTTGTGAGATTAGTGTTTCATAAAACTATTCTTCTCCAAAAATCAGTTCGGGAGTGTATAATTTTCTATACATGAAATAAGTCACCGAAAGTACTGTGAACGCTACAATGGCATCAATTGTCGAAGCAAAACCGATCACTGCGATCTTTGAAAAGAATGCGAAAATAATATCGAAGAACATTCCTGCGAAAACCCATTCTTTCAGTCGTAATAATTTGTTGGGAAGTAATAATACCAGAACTCCGGCTAATTTAAAAACTCCTAGAATATAGATAAAATGTGACGGATAGCCTAATTGTTGTGTAATGTCCCAGACAACAGGATTTTTTGTCAGTTCAAAGAAGCCGCTTGCTCCAAACCATAATGACATAAAAATTGCTCCCGACCAATAGATGATTTTTGTTGTTTTTGTTTTCATTTTTTATTCGTTTAAGTTGTTAATGTTTATTATTTGATTTTTGTTGGTAAAACGCAAAGAGACAACGGATTATATTGTTTGTATTTTAAGCACCAAGAAAATCAAGGATTTTAAATAAGTCACTTTTAATTATGATTTTTTTAATTTTATCAGAGATAAAATCCTTGCGCCTTAAAAAAGTATAAGTATTTAATAAAGCTTTGCGCCTTTGCGTTTTAAAACTATATTTAAAAATTAGCTTTAGCAGAACCCAAAATTTCTCCCGTTTTTGTATTCTGAATCATTCCGATAACCTCCCAATTGTTGGCGTTGAAATTTTCTGGAAGCTTAAAACTTGTAGTTCCTTCTGAAGAATTTTTTAAAGAAATTTGATTTTGCTGATGAACAATCTGCCAATGCTGCAAATGACGGCCTTCATTTTCACCTTTTTGTACATTAGTAGCGGATTTTTTTTCAACCAAAGTGATGAGAAGCTTGTTTTGCGAATTATTTTCTACTGTTTTATAATTTACATTTATTTCCTTATCTAAAACTTTTGCGGATAAATCGACAGGAAAATTTTTAGAATTAAATAAAGCATTCTCAATGGCATCTTCAACATTATTTCGATCCGAACCCACAAACTCTTTTTTACCGTTCACAACCAATTGCGGCGTATAAACCTGTGAGCGCAATGTTCGGCTGTAATACTGCTGTCTCCGGGAATTTTCCACGCTGCTGAATTTATCTTTCCAGCCTAGATTATTCCAATAATCCACATGATAGGCGAGGATGTATACCGGTTGATCTTTGTATAGTTTTTCAATTTCACCCATCAATTGATCTGCGGGCGGACAGCTTGAGCAGCCTTCGGATGTAAACAATTCCAGCACGGCGAAACCACTGGTTTCTGTTGGGGTATTTTGTCTGGGTTTTTCTGTTTTGTTAGAATAGACAAATGCAGAAACGGTAAACATTAAAGCTACGAAAGCTATTGTTCTTATAAGGTTTTTTAGTATCATTTCTTTTAATTTTGATTCAAAAGTAGATACCTTTCAGTGGGAAAAGAATACAAAAAAGGTTCAACCGGACAAAATGAAAGGTGAACCTGTATATTATTAACCTGAAGTTTTTCAGAACAAGGAGGGGAAGTTGAAAGCTGGAAGTTTAACGATCTTCCAGCCAGGTGAAGAAACTGTGCGTTTTTTCTTTGTTAATAAGAAGCTTTTCGGGCGTTTCAATGGTTAATTTAACCAAAATTTTACGCTGAAAATAATGCTCCATTTCTTTGATGGCCTTGAAATTTATTAATCCTGAAAAATTGTTTTTCAGAAACCTGTTCGGCAACCTGTCCCAAAGATTGACTCAGCTGAAACTGTTCTTTATCGAAAGTCACAAGATGTGTAATTTCATTGTGGATGTAGAAATAAGCAATATTCTCGGTTTGAATCGTGGTGTATTTTTGATTTTTAAAAACCAAAAAATTATTCTTACTTGCCGATTGCGGCTGAACTATTTTCTGCAAAAGAGATTCAAGTTCGGGTAATTCATTTTTCTGAAAGAATTTTTTTAATTCGTCAACTTTTCTCAATGCTTCGGCAATATCCTCCCGTGAAAATGGTTTTAACACATAATCTACACCTTTGCTTTTAAAAGCATTGAGCATATATTGATCGAAAGCGGTACAAAAAACCACAGGACAGGTAATTTCCACCTGTTTGAAAATTTCAAAGGAAAGTCCGTCGGACAAATGGATGTCCATAAAGATCAGATCATGTTTGCTGTCTTTTGACAGAGCTTCAACACTCATTTCTATACTGTCGTAAACCCCGGTGATTTTGGCTTCGGGCTTTAATTCTGAGATCAGATTCTGAAGAGATTTTGCTGCTCTGAATTCGTCTTCAATGATGATGATATTCATGGATGAATGGTAGTTTTATTTGAAAGATTTTTTCGTCTGAATTTATTTCTATTTCCTTTTCCAGCAGGTGTTTGTAGCGTAATTTTACATTGTCTAGTCCGACTCCCAGAGAGTCTTCCGTTGCCATTTTCCTTTGAATAGGGTTTTCAATAATAATTTTATTTTCAGAATTGTAAATTTTTATGTGTAAAGGCTTGCTTTGTGAAACAATATTGTGTTTAATACAGTTTTCAACTAATAATTGTAATGTAAAGGGAGGAATTAATGTTTTTAAAACATTGCTGCTTAATTCGTTGGTAAATGTAATTCCTTCGCCAAAACGTGCTTTTTGTAGAAAAAGATACGAATCGACGATTTTCATTTCTTCCTGAACGGTAATCAGATCCAGTTTCCTGCTTTCTAGTGTAAAACGGTAAAAATCAGAAAGTTTCATGACGAAATCAACGGTTTCTGAATCATTGGTTTCCGCCATTGATTTTAAAGTGTTTAAACTGTTAAAAAGAAAGTGTGGATTGATTTGCTGTTTTAATAATTCAAACTGAGCTCCCAGATTGTCGCTTTTCACTTTTTCAAGTTCTAATTGGATCTGTTGACCGGTATAATTATTTTGAAGTAACGTTAAAAACATATAGCAGACCAAGTTGATCAAAATCCCTCTAACCTCGACCATCAGCATGGCCGGGCCAAAATTGATGTGTGATAAAATAAGCTGCTGAATCCAAGCCAGACCAAACATGATAACCATCCCGAA
>CBFGVN010000361.1:0-3955 GCA_965651845.1 uncultured Chryseobacterium sp.
TTGATTTTTCAATAAAACGATTCCTTCGTCACCGATTTCTTTGGCCACAGCTTTGTGTTCTTCAGAAGCGATGTTTCCGAAAGGTTTGTTTTTATTCATCGTGGTTTTGTAAGCCAAACGGAGAATTCTCGTTACTTTATCGTCAAGTTCCTGAGTGCCGACTTTTCCTTCTTTAATTAATTTTAAATAAGGTTTAGCTAAATAATAATTATCATAAGCATTGGAATTTCCTTCCGAAAGTCCGTTTGTCCAGCTCCCGAATTCAAGATCCAAACCGTTGTGGATGGCCTGTTCCGTATTATTTACAGCACCCCAGTCTGAAATTACCACTCCTTTGTAATTCCACTCTTTCTTTAAAATATCATTTAATAAATACTGATTCTGACTGGCATACTGACCTTTATACATATCATAAGCCCCCATGATCGTCCAAGAATCACCTTCTGTAACTGCCGCTTTAAAAGCAGGAAGGTAGATTTCATACAATGCCCTGTCGTCAATTTTTACGTTACTTGTATGACGGAACATTTCCTGGTTATTCAAGGCAAAATGTTTCACAGACGTTGCCACGCCATTGGATTGTACTCCCTGGATGTAAGGAACCACCATTTTTGAGGTTAAATAGGGATCTTCGCCCATATATTCGAAATTCCTTCCGTTCAGAGGAGTTCTGTAAATATTGACTCCTGGCCCCAGAAGAATGTCTTTTTTTCTGTAACGGGCTTCTTCGCCCAATGCTTTACCATAGTTCCATGACATTTTTTTGTTCCACGTTGCAGAAAGGGCTGTAAGGGCAGGATAAGCGATGATAGAGTCGTTGGTCCAGCCAGCCTGGTTCCATTCATCCCACATCACTTCTGGACGGACACCGTGTGGTCCGTCTGTTGTCCAGAATTCCGGAATTCCCAACCTTGGAACACCTGGTGAACTGAATTTTGATTGTGCATGAAGCATCGCAATTTTTTCTTCCAGTGTCATTCTGGAAAGGGCATCCTGAATACGCTGTTCCACAGGTTTGGAATCGTCTAAATAAACAGGTAATGCAGTAGTATTTTGAGCCATATACGAAGCAGAAATAAAGGTAAATAAACTTACAATGGCGGTTTTCTTGAACATAAAAAGCCTTTTTTTGATTGGTAACAAAAATAGCAAAAATTTTCATTATCTCAAATTGAGAAAATAAAAAATTAATGAAATGGTTATTAATAACCAAGGTGTTATTTGGGTTTAATTTTTTTGTATTAAAATATGTTGTAAAATCATACATATTACATTTCCAATTAAAAACATCATTTATTAAACTAGTTAAATGCCCAGCATTTTCAACCGCCGTAATTTAGCATCATAAAATAAAACAACATGGAAAATAGAATTTTAGGGCTGCATCACATCACAGCGATTGCAGACAACGCAAAAAGAAATTTAGATTTTTATACTCAGGTTTTGGGAGTTAGATTGGTAAAGAAAACCGTGAACTTTGATGATCCGGGAACTTACCACTTTTATTTCGGAAACGAAGAAGGAACTCCAGGAACGATCTTAACATTCTTTCCGTGGGAAGGAATTGGAAAAGGTACAAACGGTTCTGGTTTAGCTACGCACATCGGGTATTCTGTTCCAAAAGGCAGCTTGGAATTCTGGAAAAACAGATTGCAGCAATTTAATATAAATATTGAAGAAGGCGAAATTTTCGGGGAAAAGCTGATCTCATTTCAGGATCCGGACGGTTTACAGCTGCAGTTCATCGAATCATCAACGCCCGACAACAGAAAAGTCTGGACAACCGATGATATTAAAAATGAAAATGCTTTGAAAGGGTTCCACAATATTACGCTGACATTGAGAAAAGCAGATCCGACAATCAAAGTGTTGACAGATATTTTCGGGTACGATTTACAAAAACAGGAAGGTGAAAGGTACCGTTTTGCAACCGATGCGATTGAAACAGCCAATCTTGTCGACATCATTGAAAACGATAAAATATCAGCAGGAAGAAATGCCGCAGGAACCAATCACCACGTTGCGTTCAGAGTGAAAAATGATAATGTTTTAATGGAATTCCGCGAAAAGGTTTTGTCTGCAGGATTGAACATCACCCCGAAAATCGACAGAGATTATTTCTACTCACTGTATTTCCGTGAGCCGGGCGGTGTTTTATTTGAAATTGCAACCGATAACCCGGGATTCACTGTGGATGAGCCTTTGAACGAATTGGGAACAAGCTTAAAGCTTCCAAAACAGCACGAAGGATTACGTGAAAAAATTGAAGAAGTTTTACCGAAATTATCATAGATCATTACTCAATCCTTAGAAAGGTCTTACCTTTAAATTATTAATTAAAAAATTAAAAATAATGGAAACAACAAAAGTAGTGATGGGAAACGTGAGAGGTGAAATTCAACTTTTCTCAGACGATAACAAAGCAGGAAAAATGGATATCTCGGTAATCGGAAAAAAATTAACCGTTTATCATACTGAAGTAAATGAAGAATACGAAGGACGAGGTTTTGCGAAAATTTTACTGGAAAAACTGGTTTCCTATGCAAGAGAAAATGATTTGAAAATTCTGGCGTTGTGTCCATATGTTCATGCCCAATTCAAACGTCATCCGGAAGAATATCAAGATGTTTGGTTGAAAGAAGAGGAATAATTTAAAGGCAAAGAGAGCTTAAAGGCTAAGGAGGAAAAGCAAATAATATACTTTAAAAACAGTCCAATTGTCATTCTGACGAAGTAAGAATCTGGATAAAAGTTTGAAATTTTACAAATAGATTCTTCATTCCAGTTCGTTCCATTCAGAATGACAAGTAACTGTTCATTTGCTGAGTGAAACGCCTTTGCGAACGAAAAAGTATGCATAATAATTTAACTAAAAGCTTTGCGTCTTAGCGTTAAAAGTAAACAACTATCAACAACAAAAACCAAAACTATGTCACTCATCACAGGACTTCATCACGTAACTGCCATCACAGGCGATTCACAGGAAAATATAGACTTTTACACCGGAGTTTTAGGACTTCGATTGGTAAAAAAGACGGTAAATTTTGATTATTCCGATGTTTATCATTTTTATTTCGGGGACGAATTCGGAACTCCGGGAACCATTATGACGACTTTCCCGTATGGAAAAGGGCTTGTTAATGGGAGACATGGTAAAGGAATGCT
This sequence comes from uncultured Chryseobacterium sp., assembly GCA_965651845.1. GTDB lineage: Bacteria > Bacteroidota > Bacteroidia > Flavobacteriales > Weeksellaceae > Chryseobacterium. Next base: position 3,166 of record CBFGVN010000361.1, read on the forward strand.
GAATACGACGGCTTTTTCGGTGTCAATGGATGGATTGGATTATTGGATGAACCGCTTGAATCAATTTAATATACCTTTTAAACAGCCTCAGCAAAGATTTTCGGGCGAAGTTTTTATTTATCTTGAAGATTTTGACGGACTTGGTTTGGAACTTGTTTTTAATGATAAAGATGATAGAAAAGGCTATTACAACGGATTTATTCCTAAAGATTTTGCCATCAAAGGAATTCATCATGTTGAAATCTGGCTGGATGCTTATGAAAGAACGGCAGCGCTTTTAACCACTCAGATGGATCACAAACTAATTGCCGAAAGTTCAGATCGGTTTCGGTTTGCAACGGATGATGCTCCCGGAAAATATGTGGATTTGCTATGCACTCCGAATGCGTTGAAAGGTTTGGCGGGAAGAGGAACGGTTCATCACGTAGCTTTTGCGACTCCCAACGCAGAAACTCAGCTTGAAATGGTAGAAAAATTAAACAAATTCGGTTTGGAACATACCGAGGTGAAGGATAGAAAATATTTCACTTCCGTATATTTTAAAGAACAGGGAGGTGTTTTATTTGAAATCGCAACTTCAGGTCCGGGATTCGATGTAGATGAGGAATTTGCTTCTTTGGGTGAACAGTTAAGCTTGCCAAAACAATTTGAAGAAAAAAGAGAACATTTGGTTGAGGTTTTACCGAAAATTAATTATCCGACAGAAAAATTTAGATAAAATGAATCATACTTTAGATATAAAAACAGGAGGAAAATCATTGGATGAAGCTGAAAAAGTGTTAATCATGAT
>CBFGVN010000362.1:0-3947 GCA_965651845.1 uncultured Chryseobacterium sp.
CCCCAATACAGCAGGATCAGTAAAAACAGGTAAAAGCGTATAGGTGGTTTCACTTCCAAACGTAAACGAATCTTGCGTCAGACCATCAAAGTCGACAACTTCAGGCATTGTACTTTGGGCTGTATATTGTTTTCCTTCAGCCTGTATTTTCAGGGTATAAGTTCTTCCGGTCACTCCGGTAAAAGCTGCTGTTACATATTTTCCGTCACCCACATACTGTAAGGTTTCCGTCTGGCCTGTATTATCACTTACAACAACCTGTGCATCAGCAATCGCAGGATACTGATTGTTTTGGGTAAAAGCTACAGATTTTGTGATTCTTACAATATACGGCCCCGGCTGATTCGTTATATTGCCTTCTATGACGATGCTTCCACTCTTGTCATCCAGATCAAGATCTATTTCCTTTTCGCAGGAAGTCAGTAAAAACAGTGATAATATGATAAAAATAATATTCTTCATGATCTAAAATTTAAAATTGTAAGTGATGTTAGGAACCCAGCGGAAAAGAGAAGTCTGCATAGCTCGCGTTGTCCCCGGATTGTTCGGATTATCCTCAAAAGTAATTGTGTAAGCATTTTCACGGCCGTAGATATTATAAATACCGAATGACCATGAGCCTTTGAAACGTTTGGTGGATTCCGGTTCATAGGTAGCGCTCAGATCCATTCTATGGTAGGCAGGCATACGGTCCGCGTTCCTGCTGCTGTACTGAAATATGGTCTGTCCGTTCAGCTCATATTTCCCGGTAGGGAAAGTAACGGCATTTCCTGTACTGTAAAGGAATAATCCGGATAAAGACCATTTTTTATTCAGCTCGTAAGTAGCTACGATAGAAAGGTCGTGCGTTTTATCCATTCTGGCATTGTACCAGTCGTTATCGTTGATTCCATTTATTTTTCGTTCCGTTTTAGACAAAGTATAAGAGATCCATCCGGTCAGTCTTCCGCTTTTCTTCTTGGCGATCAGTTCCAGTCCGTAGGCTCTTCCTTTACCATACAGCAATTCACTTTCTACATCTTCTGCCGTGTCAAAAGTGATCTGCGCACCGTTTTTAAAATCGATCTGATTCTGCATAGACTTATAATAGATCTCAGCATTCAGTTCATAATTGTTGTTATTGAAATTTCTGCTGTATCCTGCACTGATTTGATCAGCAATCTCTGGTTTTACACTGTAGCTGCTCCCGATCCACTGATCCGTAGGATTTCCACTACTGCTGTTACTTAGAAGGTGCAGATTCTGTGTATTGCGGGAATATCCGGCCTTGATGCTGCTCACCTCATTAATACGGTAATTGGCGGTAATTCTCGGTTCAAGGTTAAAGTATGTTTTCCCGAATTTACCTTTTTCCAAAAAACGGCTGTCTGTAATCACCCCGTTGTCATAGGTATTATACGTATCACCGCCTAAAATACTAAAGGCAGAAAGTCTTAAACCATAATTCACGGTCAGTTTATCCGTGGCTTTAAAATCATCATTGATATACACCGCATTTTCCCATGATTTTCGCGGATTTCTAGGAAAGCTGCTCACACTCGTGCCCGAAGCACTACTGGGAGTAATTGTATGATGAATAGACTGAAGCCCAAAACGTACCGAATGCTTATTTCCCGCAAACCAGGTAAAATCCTGCTTAAGGTTCCAATCTTCAATTTGGGAATCTAAGCCAAACGTGTTATCATTGCTTTTCAGGCTGAGCTTATAATTGTAATTGCTGTAAATTAATGAAGTATTGGAAAACAGTTTACTGCTGATGATACTGTTCCACCGGAGCGTAGCGGTTGTATTTCCCCAATCTGTTGAGAACGTATCACCCAACCCCAGAACATCTCTTCCGAAATACCCGGACAGATAAAGACGGTTGTTTTCATTGATCTGATAATTGGCTTTTAAATTCAGATCATAGAAGTACAGCTTACTGTCCTTATAATCATCACTTGCCTTAAGAAAGAGATCAGCATAAGTTCTTCTTCCGGAAACGATAAAAGAAGATTTTTCTTTCTGAATTGGACCTTCCACACTCAGTCTGCTGCTAATCAATCCGATCCCTCCATTTACATTATAATCTTTATTATTTCCATCTTTCATTTTAACATCCATCACCGAGGAAAGACGGCCTCCGTACTGGGCAGGGCTGTTCCCTTTGATAATGCTGGCGTCTTTCAGTGCATCGCTGTTGAAGGTACTGAAAAAGCCAAGAAGATGCGAAGCATTATAAACAGGTGCTTCATCCAGTAAGATCAGGTTCTGGTCTGTAGCCCCACCTCTTACGCTGAATCCACTGCTTCCTTCCCCGTTGCTTTTGATTCCCGGTAAAAGCTGTATCGTTTTCATAACATCTTTTTCCCCGAATAAAACTGGCAGTTTTTCTATATTTTTGATGCTTAGAGTTTCAGTTCCCATCTGAGCCGAAGTAAGATTTTTATCCTTTTTGATCCCCGAAATAACAACTTCATCAATCTTTCCTACCTTTTCATCCTCTTTTTCTTCCTGGTCGAGCGGCAGATCGAGTTTTGTATTCTGTTCAACCTTTACAGGCAGCTCAAAATCACGGTAACCCGGATATGAGACAATCAGCGTATAATTCCCCGCGGGAAGTGACAGTGAGTAAAAGCCATATTCGTTAGCAATCACGGAGATAGACGGATCTTCACTTACTTTTATGGTAACTCCTATCAGCAGCTCTCCATTCTTGTGATCTTTCACAGTACCGCTTACTGAGTATTTTTGCTGCGCCAGAGCCATGGAACTGAAACAGAGTACAGCGGCGGTGACAGCAGTCTTAAAAAACAATTTTTGCATTGAGTTTAAATTTTAATGTAGTAAAAATCTGTCAAATAGTATATTTTGATTTGATGTTAAGCTAATTGTAGAAAAGAAATTAGATGAATGAAAGTTTTAATGTTAGGCAAAATGGTTCTTAGTTTACTGTCAAACGTAAAAAATCAACCGATATTACTAGTATTGAAAAAAAATATTATACTTTAAGCAGGAATATTTACTCTTCAGTTCTTAAAAGCAGGTTGCTTCTTGAATATTTTGAAAAAAATAATTTTGAGACCGTATTAGTCTCCATCATACTCTAATTCCTTTTAGTTATATAAGAGTCTAATTCTTTTGTTTCCATATAAAAGATTAAAGCCTACGTCTGTATTATAAAAGGTTCTTTCTTCCTGCAACATCCTTAGTAGGGCTATTTTTATTTATTATACAACAAATATTACACAATATAATCAATCAAAAATGGAGGTAAGCTGGATAATAATATTTAATATATAAATTTAATAGTTGGGAAATAAAATAGGAGACGTTTTGGTCTCCTATTCCCTTATCTAAAAGTCTATTGTTGGCAGATTTCTCCCAGCAAAGGCCTACTTCCTCTTGAGCTTTGAACTAAATTAATGTTTTTTTGTTTTATATATTTGCATTAAAAAAGATAGAAATTAATTTTATATTATGAATTTTCTGTCTGAATGAAGTTAATTAATGCTAATTCTCCATTAATTCTCATTCCAAAACACCATATATTTTTACATCCTTGAATAAGAATAGGATCTTCGTCTTCAAAATCCTCTTCTATTAATCTTTTTCTTTCATCTTCAGAAAAATTTGGATATTGAGTTATATCTATCTCCATAAGCCATTTTCTCATAGCTTTTTCCTTATTTTCGGCTTCTACTTGAGCGATAAATGTGCCCTCCGAATATTGTAAAATAAAACTAAATAATTTCATATAATTAACGATTTCCTTTTGCGTTTCTACTGTGATTTTCTCCGGTTCCTGAGCTTTTTTTTGCCAATGTTTCATCTGCTTTTCTGCAGCATCTCTTGCTTTAATATCCTCTTTCGTTTTATTCGGCTTACTTTTTAGACGTTCATACTCAGCTTTAGCTCTTTATATTTTTCTTTAGCACTCTGCTTAGCTTTAAGATTTTTATGCTGTG
>CBFGVN010000363.1:0-3946 GCA_965651845.1 uncultured Chryseobacterium sp.
CAAAACCAAGGTCTTTCTTTACCCGATTTGATCAACGAGGGTAATTTAGGACTTATGAAAGCTGCAAAAAGATATGATGAGACCAGAGGTTTCAAATTTATCTCTTACGCGGTTTGGTGGATTCGTCAGTCAATCTTACAGGCATTGGCAGAACAGTCGAGAATTGTAAGATTACCGTTAAACAAAATTGGTTCAATCAACAAAATTAACAAAGCATACGCTCACCTGGAACAGGAAAACGAAAGACCGCCTTCTCCGGAAGAATTGGCTGAAGTTCTTGATATGAGTGAGGAAGATATTAAAGAATCTATGAAAAACTCCGGTAGACATTTGTCTATGGATGCGCCTTTAGTAGAAGGTGAAGATTCTAATCTTTACGATGTATTGCGTTCAGGAGAGTCTCCAAGTCCGGATAAGGATCTGATGCTGGAATCTCTTCAAATTGAGATCGAAAGAGCATTGAATACCTTAACACCGAGAGAGGCTGATTTGGTAAGATTGTACTTCGGTTTGAACGGAAAACATCCAATGACTTTAGAAGAAATTGGTGAAACTTTCGACTTAACGAGAGAGAGAGTTCGTCAGATCAAAGAAAAAGCGATCAAGAGATTAAAACACAATACCAGAAGTAAGATTTTGAAGTCTTATTTGGGTAAATAATTTTAACGTAAAATGTATTAGCGGAGTTTGATTTTCAGGCTCCGCTTTTTTTTGTAATAAATCTAAAACAGTAACCTTTATCATTCAGATTAATAAAATTAAAGAAGCCATGAAAAAACTCTTCTTACTTCTACTCTATTTTTGATATTGTTTTCTTGTGAAAATAAAACACAGAAAGATAGCCTGAAAAAAATTATCAACAAACAAAAGCAGTTATTGAATGAACTGGGAAAACCCAAAATAAATTCATTTCAAATATCCGGAAATAATCCAATCGTTAATGAAAAAATTACATTACAGGAAAAAATAATCAATCCGTTGAACATTTCGGCAGTGTTTTTTTCAAATTTCGGTCTTAAATTTCATCAAATCTGAGAATAATTATTCATCAAAGTAAATATTTTTTGAATAATTTTATATTTTCCATTACACTTTTCTGTGAATTTTCTAGTCTGTCATAACTTATTTTTATTCTTTTCTAACGACAATAAACAGGAAACTTGTACCAATCCCTATATATTCATTAAAATCTCTTAAAAGTGATTTAAATCAAAAATAAATTATTTCACAATATATTGATAATAAATATTTTAAATCTGAAAATAAAAAGTATTTGTTTAATTAAAAATAAATTTTATTTTTGATATAAAACTATTCACCCTTACTTTACAATTATGAGAAAATTTTATTTTACAGCCATCATAATCTTATTCTGTTTTACAAAGATTTATGCTCAGATAGGGATAGGAACAAGTGTAATTTTACCCGGTGTTCAGCTGCAGGTTGAAAATTCCTCCAAAGGAGTTTTATTACCAAGGGTAAGTCTCACTTCTACTACGAGTTTCTCACCTATTACCGGAACACCCGCCAATAGCCTTATGGTCTATAATACAAATACCTCAGGAACAGGAAGTACGGCAGTAAGCCCGGGATTTTATTACTGGAGCACCTCTGGTTCGAGTTGGGTAAGAATACAGCAGAAAAGTGCTAATGAAACCGCATTATTTTCAAATCAAAATACGAGCACAAACCTCAATTCCAGCTCCGGTACATTCACAGATTTATTCGCGAATGTAAGGTTTAACAGCAATCCGGCACTCTATCAAAAAGTAGATAATACTACAATGAAAATCAATGAAACCGGATATTATAAAATAACACTGAACCTGGATATGATTTCAAGTGCAAGCCAAAACAATCTTGGAATTGAAATTCTTGTGAATAATACAGAAAATATTGTTTCGGATAATATCTATATTCCGGGAAGAGCAATGGGATCGCAGCCCAACAGCGGATCGTACATCACCTACTTCCCCATCAATGTAGCCGGTACTACGTTAAGAATTAAATCTTATCAGTTAGGTCCAAGTACCCCGATATATTTCAGAAATGCAAATGCATCAACTATAGCTATTGAAAAAATTAGATAAATCAGATAATACCATGAAAAAAAATATTTACTTTATCCTGTTATTGCTTGGAATGTTTAAAAAAACACTAGCACAGGTTGGGATTGCAACAGCTGTAATATCTGATGGAATAATGCTTGAGCTAGGAACCAATAATAAAGGAATTCTTCTTCCAAGAATAGCATTGACCTCAAAAAAATCTTCTGCACCACTGCCAGCGAACGTACCTTCAGGAACAATGGTATACAACACCGCCACAGTAGGAACATTCCCTAATCTTATAACACCGGGAATCTATTGGTGGAGTTCTGAAGATACGCAATGGACCAGCCTGGATACCAATCTGAACACCGCAACCATGAAATACACCAATGCTGCAAACAGCACAAATTACAACTCAACCAGCTGGCAAAATTTGAAGCTCTTCGGCAATATGGTCATTAATGAAAGTGTACATATTTATTCAATAAATACAAGTGCGCAGACTTTAACCATAAAAAAACCGGGATTATATTCCATATCAACGATCCTTTCTTTCAACAGATTGAGTAGTGGAAACAGCTCTATGGTTTCATTAACTGCAAGACTATACATCAACGGGAACCCAATAGGAACAGAACAGGTATTTTCTCCGGAAAGAGCAGATTCTTTGGCCAATAACGGGGGATTATTTTCACACTCCTTCACAGAATTTCTTGTTTTGAATGCCAATGATGTTTTAAGTGTAAGAATAAGGAGAACTTCAGGTACTTTTTCTTCCGGTTATGGAAATTCTAGTGTAGTATTTCATCAAAACGGAGATTCCAGTATTTCAGTAACACGCATTCTATAATAAAAAAACTTATGACTATGAAAATATATATACTAAAATTATTATTAATTCTGCCATTCTATAGTTCTATGGCTCAGTCTATAGGAATTGGCACATCCAATCCTGCTTCATCCGCGGTGTTAGATATTACAAGTGCCAATAAAGGGTTGTTAATTTCGCGTGTTGCACTAACTGCCACCAATAACAAGATCCCTTTAACAGGAAATATTCCCAATGGAACTTTAGTTTATAATACCGCTAATAGCGGGGCAGGAAATCTGGCCGTATCTCCGGGAATTTATCAATGGTATAATGGAGGATGGTATTACCCTGCCGAATTGGGCTCAGCCGTTGCCAAAGCCGTGAAATACAACAATTCTACCTCCAGATGCAGCGATAATAATGATAATTTTAATTCAGCTTCAATATCTTCACCCAATACCATTGAAATTTTTGGTGAGCAAATATTTAATGATGATACCGGTATTTTTGAAAAAGTAAGCGATTCTAAACTTAAATTAAAGCAAGCAGGATTATATTTGGTTTCACTAAGTCTCGCTTTAAGACAAGATCCACAGCAAGAAAACTCACAGGTATACGATTACATTTATTTTAACCTTAATAATATACTGGCTTCACCAAGCATTGCAGCCAAAACACCTCAGGCCGACCCTTCGGAAGTAAATATTAATGGAAAATTTGCATTCGTAATGAATACATATATTATTGCAACTGCAGGACAAATACTGACACTGCAATCCAAAAGATGGAAGGATGGATCAAACTATGACGGAACAATAAATTTCGACCCCAATAGTCTTTCAAGTGTCACTATTGTAAAACTTAAATAAAAACTTTCACTTAGTAATGTCCCAATTGATGACAAAGGAACTCTATTTTGAGTTCCTTTGTTTTTAATATGTTAAAGTAATCCCGGCTCCCCAGCCCAATTCATTGTCATAATTTCCGGAAACAGATAACCATTTCTGTAAAATATACCGCAATCCGGTGTTGAACTCTCCATCAGAATTTACTGTAAAATTTCCTCTCAATCTTCTGGAAATCG
>CBFGVN010000364.1:0-3905 GCA_965651845.1 uncultured Chryseobacterium sp.
TCTGGCTTATTATCGGAACAACTTTCGGTTTATATGCAGGGATAAAATATGTAGCGCCAGATGTAGAACACACAAGCTGGCTAAGCTTCGGGAGATTGCGCCCGGCACATACCAATGCGGTATTTTGGGGATGGGCTTCGCTGGCGATGGTGGGGTTTTCGCATTATGTGGTAACGAGGGTAAGCAACGTTGAAAATTACAATCTTAAGCAAGGCTATGCTTCTCTTATTCTGATCAATGCGGCGGTTCTTGCCGGAACCATTTCCCTGTTGGCCGGGATTAATAATGGCGGCGGGGAATATCGGGAATATATTTGGCCCATCATGATTACTTTCGGAATAGGAGTGGCTTTATCGACCCATAATTTATTTAAGCCTGTAGCCAAAAGAATTGTGAAAGAAATTTATATTTCCAACTGGTATATTATTTCAGGGTTTATGTTTATTGTGATTGTTATTCTGGTAGGCTATATTCCTCTTTGGCAGGATGGTGTGGGAGAAACAATTACTCAGGGATATTATATGCATCAGGCTATTGGAATGTGGTTTATGATGATTAATCTTGGGCTGATGTATTATTTTCTTCCCCAGCAGCTGAACAAGCCTATTTATTCTTACAGCTTGGGAGCTTTGGCTTTCTGGACGCACACTTTATTTTATACTTTAATCGGAACACACCATTTTATTTTCAGTGCCATTCCGTGGAGATTGCAGACTACAGCGATTATTGCCAGTGTAGGAATGCTGATTCCTGTAGCAGCGGGAACCACGAATTTCCTTTTGACATTCAATGGGGCCTGGTATCAGCTTAAAACAAGCTATACACTCCCCTTTTACTTTATGGCGATCATATTTTATTTTACGGGATCATTTCAGGGAACAGTGGAAGCTTTCAGATATACGAATCTGCTTTGGCATTTTACGGATTTTACGGTTTCGCATTCCCATCTTACCATGTACGGAATCATCACCTTTATGCTTTGGGGATTTTTCTATACGCTGGTTCCGAGGCTTACAGGACAGGAGCCTCCGAAATTACTGGTAGGTATCCATTTCTGGCTGGCTTTATTAGGACTGCTAATGTACGTGATAGCTTTAATGATCGGCGGAACCCAAACCGGATTGATGTGGATGAAGAAAAAACCTTTTATCGACGGGGTGATCAATATGTTTCCATTTTGGCTTTGGAGAGCTATCGGAGGAACGTTAATGTGGGTTTCGCACCTGATTTTTGCGTATAATTTTTACCGAATGGTGCGAACGAAAGAAAATATCAAAATACCTACAACTCCTGCAGAAATATTAGCTGCCAAAAGACAGCTCGGAAATACAGAGTTTAATTCCTAAAAAAAATTAATCATGATACTTTTAAATGATCATAGAATACTATTCGGATCGGCACTGTGACACTTTATATTGCTGTTCTTCCCGCTCTCGATAATCAGAGTATTAATAAACCTTTACCCAGACAGGCAAAATTTTTAACCAAAGATGAAAGAGCCGGGAAAATGGTGTATATCGAAAACGGCTGTGTTGCCTGCCATACCCAACAGGTAAGAAGTGTGGAAATGGATAATGTTTTTGGGAAAAGACCAAGCATTCCTGCAGATTTTGCCGTAAACAGAAGAACGGATTTCTGGAGAAACACCGCTAATCTTATGGGAACCCAAAGAGCCGGGCCCGATCTTACCAACGTCGGGGAACGACAGCCAAGCGCCGAATGGCATCTGATTCACCTCTATCAGCCAAGGGCGGCTGTGGAAGCTTCTATCATGCCGTCTTACGAGTTCCTTTTTATAGAACGGGATTATCTGCAGCCGGGAGATGTTGAGGTAAAAGTTCCTGAAAAATTTTTAAAACATAAAAGAAAGAAAATTGTAGCCACTCCCAAAGCACTTCAGCTGGTGGCTTATCTGAAATCTTTAAAGCAAACAGATTATACCGACAAATCCATCGTTCCTGAATTTTTATACAAACAAGAGAAAAAACAGGAAGGCGGAGCTCAGGGAGGTGAAAATTTACCTGATGGCGCAGAACTTTTCACGGCGAACTGCGCTTCCTGCCACCAGGCCAATGGTGAAGGTGTTCCGGGAGCTTTTCCACCTTTGAAAGGAAGTTCTGTAGTTACCGGAGGAGATCTGGAGCTGTATGTAAACATCATTATGAAAGGCTACGATCCGAGACCCGAATTTGCAACCATGCCTCCTGTAGGAACCAACGCCAATTTCACGCCTGAAGATGTAACAGCCGTTATAAACCACGAAAGGACGAGCTGGGGAAATAATGCCAAGAAAGTAACTGTAGAAGAAGTAAAATTAATAATGGATAAAATTAAATAAAATGAAAGTTTCAATAAAATATATTATCGCCTGGGCGTCAGTTTTTTTTACGATTTACACATTTGCCTGCGATACATGTAAGCTTCGGCAGCCTAAAGTAACCAAAGAATTTACCCATGGAACCGGTCCTGAAAGCGATTGGGACTGGTTTATCGTGGCAATTGTAGCTGTAATTACTGTTTTAGCTTTTATTTATTCAGTTAAATATTTAATTAAGCCTGGAGAAAAAAGCAAAAATCATATTAAGTATTCTGTTTTACAATGAAAACCCTGAGTCATGACTAAAGATAAAAGTAAAGTTTTCCTCTTTATCGATGAAGACCCTACTCCCATTGCAGAACTGGATACACCCATTGTTTTTGATCTGGATACCAAAAAACTTACTGACGGAGAGCATATCCTTAAAATTGTAAGCCATTCGCCGACAGGAAGAGAAGGCATCAGGAAAATACATTTTACGGTTGCCAACGGCCCTGCCATACGAATAGAAGGGCTGAAAAATAAAGACATTGTAGACGGAACATTATCATTAATGATTAATGCTTATGATAAAGGAAACCAGAAAAGCTTTCTTATTACCGGAAGCGAAACACCGCAAACGATTCCTTTCTGGATATGGATTATTGTTATTTTATTTACAGGGTGGGCGATTTATTATGAAATTACCAGCTTCAATATACAGTAATCGGATAAAGTGTAAAGATGGCAAAACGCCACTAAAACAAATATTATGGTTATTAATGAAAATCTTTTATACTCAGCCGGTGCTGAAATAAAGAAATACAATTCTGGAGATATTATTTTCCATGAAGGAGGAGCGGCACTGTACTATTATCAGGTTATTAAAGGAAAAGTAAAATTAAGCAATCTCAACAGAGAAGGAAGAGAATTTATTCAGAACATCATGAATGAAGGCCAAAGCTTTGGAGATTCTCTTTTGTTTAATAATAAGGCATACCCTATGAATGCAATAGCCCTGAACTCATGTGTTGTGATGAAAATGAGCCGGAATAATTTTTTAAGCTTACTGAATATTTATCCCAGCTTATATATCGCAATATGCAAATCTTTATCCGAACGTCTGTTCTATCAATACATCATGCTGCAGGTCAATTCTTCACAAAATCCGACGGAAAGAATTATGGGATTGATGGATTATTTAAAAAGCTCAGAAAAAAACCAGGCTCCGTTTTCCTTCAAGATACCGCTTACCAGACAACAACTGGCGAATCTTACCGGAGTATGTGTAGAGACTGCCATCAGAACAATAAAAATAATGGAAAGAAATAAAATTGTAAGGATAGAAAACAGGAAAATTTTCTTTTGAAGCCATGTTGAAAAATAAAAAAAAGACATTTATGCAAAAATTCCGGACGATCCCTTTTATACAGGCACTGTATTTTCTTACAACTGCGCTATGGCCGTTTATTCACCTCGAAAGCTTCTTATGGGTAACAGGTGAAAAAACGGATATTTTGCTCCTGAAAACAGTAAGTGTACTGCTATTGCCTTATTGCCGGCTGTTGTTTTATTTAAAGGTTAGCGACAGGAAAAACCAAGTAATGAT
>CBFGVN010000365.1:0-3901 GCA_965651845.1 uncultured Chryseobacterium sp.
TGCTTCGGAATTCAGATACAGAAATCCTATTATCACAGATAAGGATGTCGTGATTGCAATTTCCCAATCCGGAGAGACTGCAGATACAATGGCAGCTTTGAAATTAGCAAAAGAAAAAGGAGCGTTTATATATGGTATTTGTAACGTAGTAGATTCTTCAATCGCAAGAATTACGGATGCCGGATCATATACTCACGCAGGCCCTGAAATTGGGGTGGCTTCTACAAAAGCATTTACTGCACAGCTTACGATTCTTACTTTAATTGCGTTTAAATTAGGTAAACATAACGGAAATTTAGGAAATGCAGAATTCATGAGCTTAATTGCTGAGCTGGATGCTATTCCTAAAAGAATTGAAGATGTTTTAGCCACCACGCATGATTTGGTACAAAATATTGCAAAAGATTTTGTACATGCGACAAATTTCCTATATTTAGGAAGAGGATATAACTATCCTGCAGCACTGGAAGGTGCGTTGAAATTGAAAGAAATCTCTTATATTCATGCTGAAGGATATCCTGCTGCAGAAATGAAGCACGGTCCGATTGCATTAATTGACGAAAATATGCCGATTGTTATCATTGCTCCTAAAAAAGGACACTATGATAAAATTGTAAGCAACGTTCAGGAAATTAAAGCAAGAAAAGGAAAAGTAATTGCTGTTGTAAATAAAGGAGACACACAGGTAAGTGCGATGGCAGACTATGTTATCGAGATTCCTGAGACGGCAGAATGTTTCTCGCCGATCGTTGCATCAGTGCCTTTACAGCTTTTAGCATACTATATTGCTGTGTACAGAGGTGCCAATGTAGACCAACCGAGAAACCTAGCAAAGTCGGTAACTGTAGAATAAAAAATTTGTTGTAAATAAAATAAATTTAGATTTCTTCCGTTATTTCAAAAAAAATCTTAAAAGTTTCTTAAAAAAATTATATATTTACGGCTTAATTATAAAAATTAACATGAAAAGGATATTTCTTTTATTATTGTCTGCGTCGGTAGCGTCGGTATCTTGTTCAGGTGGTGGTACTTCTTCTGTAGGGAAGCCAGGAACAAAAGGAGAGTTGATACCAAGAGAAAAAACTAAATCATTTGTTGCTGAAAGACCATACGGAATGGTAGCCATTCCTGCCGGATCATTCGTAGCAGGTCTTGCTGATCAGGATCCTACAAACAGCCCTGAAAAAGCAAACCTTAAAACAGTTACTGTTTCTTCTTTCTTCATGGATGAAGCAGAAACTACTAATGCAGAATACAGGGTATTCATTAATTACGTAAGAGATTCTATCGCTAGAACTTTACTTGCTGAAGCTGCCGGAGAAGGTGGTGAAGGTAAAGGGAGAGGTACAAGCATCGGAGATTACGCATACCTTGCTCAAAAGGAAGAAAATTTAACACCATATCAAGAATATCTAGAAGGACAGGGAGGTAGAGAAGATGACAGCTATGATCCTACAAAAAAATTGGATTGGAAAGTTCCATTGAACTGGAATACATCTAAATATCCGGATGTAGAATACGCTGAAGTTTTAGAATCAATGTATTTACCTGCTTCTTCAAGAATTTCTAATGAAAGAATCCTTGATGTTAGTAAACTTAAATACACTTACAGATGGGGAGACATGGATGTTGCTTTAGCTGAAAAAGAAAGAGGTGTAAACTACCTTAGAAGTGAAAGCATCGCTGTCTATCCGGATACAACTGTTTGGGTAAAAGATTTCCACTTTGCTTATAACGAGCCTTTGTTCGAACAATATTTCTGGCATAAAGCCTATAAAGATTATCCTGTTGTTGGGGTAACATGGGATCAGGCTAGAGCTTATTGTAACTTCAGATCAAAATTAAAGTCTGATTACAACGAGAGCTTGAAGAGAAGAAAACAAAGACCATTGAAATTCAGACTTCCTACGGAAATCGAGTGGGAATATGCTGCAAGAGGTGGAATGGAAAATGCTACTTATCCTTGGGGTGGTCCTTATCTAATGGACGACAGAGGTTGCTACCTGGCAAACTTCAAACCTAAGAGAGGTAATTATATGGAAGACGATAAGAAAGGTACTTATACATATACAGCTCCAGTAAAGAAATTTAAGAAGAATGGATTTGGGTTATTCGACATGGCTGGAAACGTTTCTGAATGGACAGAATCTGGATATAATAACTCTACTTACGGATTTGCTTCTACCCTAAACCCTACTATTAAAGATAAAACTGATACTAGAAAATCTGTAAGAGGAGGTTCTTGGAAAGATGTAGGTTATATGTTAATGACAGGAGCAAGAGATTGGGAGAGAAAAGATTCAGCTAGAAGCTATATCGGATTCAGAACTGTACAAGATATCCCTGAAGCAGCTGTTAAAGCAAAAAGAGTTAACAGATAATTCAATCGAACCAATTATTTTTCAATAACAATTTATTTAACATTAAAAAAAACTAACTTATATGTTTAAGACTAAAGATGCTTGGATGAATTTCTTCTATTCATTCGGTGCTGCAATTGTAATTCTTGGAGCTTGGCTTAAAATTACTCACATTAACATCGGACCTATTACTGGTAACGTTGCCCTTACAGTGGGACTTATCACAGAAGCGATCATCTTCATCATTTTCGCTTTCGACCCGCCAAAAACAGAAGAATCTTATGCTTGGGAAAATGTATATCCGGAATTATTAGACAAACATGCTAATCCAAACCCTTTACATTCTAACGTTTCTTCTAAAAATAATATTGACCATTTTGCAGAACTTGAAAATTCTCTTTCAGGTAAATTAGATAAAATGCTTCAGGATGCTAAACTAGACGTTCAGTTATTCGAAAGACTAAGAACTGGTATCGATAAATTCTCCAGCTCTGTTGATCAAATCAACCAAACTGTTGACGTTTCAGCTTCTACTCATAAATATAATGATCAGCTAAACAAAGCTGCTCAACACATGGAAAGCATGAATGCTCTTTATGCGATGCAATTAGAAAATGGACAAAGACAGTCTGATTTTGCTAAGAAATATGTTGAAGATATGCAAAAATCTGTTGAACATTCTGAAAAATTCAATCAAGAATTACAAGGCTTAACATCAAACTTAAACAACTTAAACAGAGTTTATGGTGGTATGTTGACTGCTATGAAGTCGTAATTTCCTAACCATTTCTAAATTTAACTACTTAATCAAAAAACAAAGAAAAGAGAATGGCACAAGGAAAACAGACCCCTCGTCAGAAGATGATCAACCTGATGTATTTGGTGTTCATCGCTATGATGGCTCTAAATATTGATGCGGAAATCATCAGATCATATTATGATTCTACAATTGCATTAAAAGAGACTCGATTATTGACTGAAAGAAAAAATGAGGATATTTTCGAAAAAACTCTTGAAGCTAAAGCACAGCAGGTACCGGAGACCTATGCTCAGCCTTGGGCTCAGTACAAGCAATTAAAAGAGAAGATCAATGCGTTGGTTTCACACGCAGATCAGATCAAAGATAAATTAAAAAAGGAATCTGAATTTGTAGAAAAAGATCCTAAAACAGGAAAGCTGATTGATGTAAGTGAGAATTTCTCTGCACTGAACAACAATGAAGCAACTACAAAATATTTCTTTAGAGACGGAGATGAAAATTCTGCATCTAAAGGAGCTACAGATTTAAAAGCTAAAATTGATGATGTAAGAAACTTTATCAACTCTACTTTCGGGAACAATCCTCAATTGAAAGACTTAGTTGACAGAGCGAATAAGTCATTAATTGCTGAATATGCAAAAGGACAATCTCCTAACAATAAGACTTGGTTACAGAATAAATTCTATCACCAGCCTCTAATTGCGGCATTGTCTAATCTTGAAATTATTCAGAATGACGCAAGAAACGTACAATCTGATGCGTTGGCGTTATTGTTACAGGA
>CBFGVN010000366.1:0-3892 GCA_965651845.1 uncultured Chryseobacterium sp.
GTAATCGTTTTGGAGCTTCTTAAAAAAGGCAAAAACGTTCGCGCTGCGAAAAGGCCGACGAGTAATTTAGACGAAGTAAAACATTCCTATACATTTTATACGGAAAATCCAGATGATTTTTTCAATAAAATTGAATGGATCGATGTAGATTTTGATGATATCAATGCTCTGCAAAACGCTTTAAAAGGTGTAGACGAGGTTTATCACTGCGCTGCAAAAGTAAGTTTTCATCCTAAAGATGAAAAGGAAATGTATCATACGAACATCAAGGGTACGGAAAATCTTTTGTATGCCTGTGAAGGTTCTGAAGTTAAAAAATTTCTTCATGTAAGTTCGGTTGCTGTACTTGATAATTTTAATGAAAAAGGTGAATTGGATGAGAGTTCTGATTTTAATCCTAAATTGGAGCATTCAGCGTATGCTTTATCAAAACATCTTTCTGAAATGGAAGTGTGGAGAGCTTCGGCAGAAGGATTGAACGTGGTCATCATCAATCCCGGAATGATTATCGGAAGTGGAAACTGGAACCAAAGTAGTGGTGAGATTTTTTCTACTTTTGAAGAAAACAGATTTACTTTTTCCGGAGGATCTTGCTATGTTGATGTAAGAGATGTTGCAAAAATTGCTGTTGAATTAATGGAAAAAAATATTTTCGCAGAACGTTTTCTGGTCGTTGCAGAAAATAACAGATACACTAAAATCGGCGGACAGATCAGGAAAAAACTTGGATTAAAAGAAGCAAAAGTTCTGTCAAGGTTTCAATTAAATATGGGAAGGCTGGCCAATATATTTTTCGGATGGCTTATTCCAAAACTGAAAATGATTACCAAATCAAATATCGAATCTGTTTCGTCATTCAACACCATTTCCAATCAAAAAATTAAAGAAAGACTTGATTATCAATTTATTCCCGTTTCGGAAAGTATTGATTTTCATTTGAATAATTATATTAACGATAAAAAGCTGAAGAAATGAATCTTGCAGAGGCAATTATCCAAAAGAATATAGAAAAACATCCTGTAAAATCTGCAATTGGCTTTAAAAAGAAAGATGCAGGATGGAAAGAATTAAGCTGGAAAAAATTTAGTGAAATTATTTTTAAAACGGCTAATTCACTAAAAGATGCAGGAATTCAGGAAAATGATAAAGTTGCAATTTATTCCGACAATTCTTCGGAATGGATGATCTTTGACCTGGCTTCAATGTCCATAGGAGCGATTACGGTTCCTATTTATTCTACCAATAATGCGGAACAGGCAGAGTATATCATTAAAGATTCCGGCGCGAAAATAATTCTGGTGGGCGATCAGGCGCAGTACGATGCCTGCCTCGAACTTGTACAGAAGGAAGACCGCACTCTTGAAGCTATCATCGTTTCTAAAAAATCGGTTTGGATCAAGAAAGAATTTAATAGCTTTTATCTCGAAGATTTCATTGCAAAATCATCTCCAAAACTTGAATTTTGCAAAAAAGAATACGAAGATGTAGCAACTCTAATCTACACTTCCGGAACCACTGGAACGCCCAAAGGAGTAATGCTCACTCATGGAAATTTCATCAAAGCTTTTGATGCACATTTTGAATTCTTTAAGTTTAAAAACTTCGAAGAAGAGCTGTCACTGGCATTTTTACCTTTAAGCCATGTGTTCGAAAGAAGCTGGAGCCTGCTTTGTTTATATGGCGGAGCAAGAGTATATTTCCTTGAAGATCCTAAGAATATTGCCAACACATTGGAAGAAGTAAAACCTACAATGATGTGCGCTGTTCCGAGGTTTTTCCAGAAAGTATATGCAGGAGTTTTAGAAAAGGCGGAAGAAGGTTCTTCATTAAAGAAAAAAATCTTCAGCTGGGCATTGGAAACAGGATGGCAAACCGCAGAATTGAGAAGGAATGAAAAACCGATTCCGTTGGGTTTAAAGATAAAAGAATCTGTTGCGGAATCATTGGTTTTCAGTAAGATCAAGGAAAGAATGGGGGGAAGACTTTGGTTTTTGCCTTGTGGCGGAGCTTCTTTATCTCCGGAAGTTACCAAATTTTTCGAATCGGTTGGAATTCATGTGACGGTTGGTTATGGTTTAACAGAAACTACAGCAACATTAACCCTTTTTCCACTGACTCATTTTGAACATGGAACGAGCGGGAAACCTTTACCCGGCGTAGAAATCCGTATTGGAGAAAGCGATGAAATCCAGGCGAAAGGGAACGGAATCATGAAGGGGTATTACAATAAACCGGAAGAAACCGAGAAAGTTTTCACGGAAGATGGCTGGTTTAAAACCGGGGATGCCGGAAAAATTGATGAGAAGGGAAATCTCATCATCACAGACCGTCTGAAAGATCTGATGAAGACTTCCAACGGAAAATATATCGCGCCACAACAGATTGAAAATCTTTTAACCAATAATAATTTTATTCAGCAAATTGTTCTAATTGCGGAAGGAAGACAATTTGTTTCGGCCTTGATTGTTCCTAATTTTGAATTTTTACAGGATTTTATTAAAAAGAATAATATTCAGTTTACAAATTGGGAGGAAATCGTGAAAAACGAGAAGGTACACGATTTTTATAAAGAAAAATTGAAAGAGCTGCAAAGTCATTTATCAGATTTTGAAAAGGTGAAAAAATTTACGTTGATGCCTGCAGAGTTTGATATCAATACCGGAGAAATTACTCCAACTTTGAAAGTAAAAAGAAACGTGGTTCTTAAAAAGTATGCGGATCTTATTGAAAAGATGTATTAAATAAAATTTTAAACCATACATTAAGATCAGTGACAAAGATTATATGATTTATGGTCAAGGATGAATTTTATAAACTAAATTATGACAACACAAGAATTTCTAGGAAAAACAGATTTTACAATACATAATCAGACGGTTTCGGAAAGCTGTCCCTCGAATATTGCCCTAATTAAATATTGGGGGAAATATGAGAATCAGATTCCGGCAAACCCAAGTATCAGCTATACCCTCAACCATTGTAAAACAAATACTACAATGGAGTTTTTTGCGGATGAGCCATTTTCTGTTCAGACTTTTTTATCAGGAAATGAGGAAGTGAAATTTGCCGAGAAAATCAAAAAATATTTCAAAAATATCGAGCAGTACCTTCCCTGGATCTTAAAAGGAAAATACATCATTAAAACAGAAAATACATTTCCCCACAGTTCAGGAATTGCGAGTTCTGCATCAGGTTTTGGTGCAATTGCAAAATGTCTGATGAAATTGGATGAAAATTTTTCAGGACAAACTTCAGAAGAGGAATCATTAAGAAAAGCTTCATTTTTAGCAAGATTAGGAAGCGGAAGCGCCTGCAGAAGTTTATACAACGGATTGGTGGTCTGGGGCGAATCTCAGGTAAAAGGAAGCTCAGATTTTTTTGCAGTTCAATATCCAAATGAAGACATTCATGATATTTTCAAAAACTTCAATGATTGGGTATTGCTGATTCATGAGGGACAGAAGAGTGTTTCTTCGACAGTGGGGCATGGTCTGATGAAAACCAATCCTTACGCAGAAAGAAGATTTCAGGAGGCAAGGGAAAATTTTGGACCGATGAAGGAAATTCTGAAAAGCGGAGATATGCAAAGCTTCATCAAGTTGGTGGAGCATGAAGCATTGACGCTGCACGCCATGATGATGATGAGTGATCCTGCTTTTATTTTAATGAAAACAGGAACTTTGGAAGTGATTAATAAGATCTGGGATTTCAGAAAAGAAACGGATCTTCCTTTATTCTTTACCTTAGATGCAGGGGCAAACGTTCATCTTTTGTTCCCAAATGATGGTTCTGAAGAAAAAATTAAATCCTTTATTGAAGCGGAATTATTACAACATACTCAGAAAAATGGAGTGGTAAAGGATGTGATGAGTTTTTAAAATAAAAAAAAGAA
>CBFGVN010000367.1:0-3891 GCA_965651845.1 uncultured Chryseobacterium sp.
CTGATAACCTTCCTGCGAACCGTTCCATTACACTGCCGTCAAACAGCCCGTCAAACGGATATGTTCTTACAACCAATGCTGCCGGTGAAACACAATGGGGGGCTGTGAATCCAGCCTCGGCAACTTTGGCTTCTATTTCGTTAAATAATGAATCAACCGGAACCACAAGTATAATAAACGGCGGGGTAGCCGGGGCCACCGTTAATCAGAGGTTTTTTCAAAAATTTGACACAACTGTCACAGATCCTAATGGTAGATTCAATGTAAGTACAGGTACTTATACTGTTGCACAATCAGGAATTTATCTGATTTCGGCGTATATAATGCCAAATGCAGGACCCGACCGTAATACGTCCGGCTTTTTTTACCCGGTAAACCTTGAAATAAGAAAGAATGCGGGAAACGATCCTTCAGGGGGGGTAAATATAATGGACAATGCAACAATTAGATGGGCCACACCAGGCCAGACTGCGCTACGATATTCCGTACTGGTAACAGGAATGGTTTCATTGAATGCTGGAGATACGCTTAATGCGGTGGTATATCTGAACGCCACTAATGCCAATGCTGCTGCTTCCTCCGGATATTCATATCCTACAAGTTTTACCTATGCAAATATTGCCGATTATAAAGCGCTGTTCAGCGTGACAGCCTTATAGAATAACAATCACATGTATACATTTGTAAATTATTTTGCTGATAAATCATCTATTCGGAATTGATGTAATTTTCGGGGTTAAAATTACAAGAGAAGTTTAAATATATTTCTGTATATTTGATTTACAAAAATGAATCAAAAGCCTACATTTCAAAAGTGAGTCATTCGGTGAGTAGCTGAGCTTCAATTTCAGGAAATGTTGATAAATAAAGAGATTTAAAGAGAAGGTGGTTTTACCTCACTCTCCGCTAGTTGGGAAACCAAAATAAGCCTAAAATGCTGTAAATATCAATGTTTACAGCATTTTTTATATTAGTGCTAGTATCAAAAAATTCAAAAGCCAACATTTTGGTGACCTTTGGGTGACCTCTTCAAAAAATGAGAGTCATTTGTACATATTTTAGGCAGTCTATTTGTAAAGGCACATAAAGATTTTAAAGTGTAAAAGACATTACTTCTTCTCATTCTATTCTTTACTGGATGTATTTCTTGTTATCCGGATTAATAATTGAAAAGTCTCTGTAAGTTTTAAATAGATCAATCAATATAACGTTTCTTAAACCAGGTGTCAAGAATATTCATACTGATGTTCAGCATGTGGTAATTTTCTTTGATGGCAACATTGTTCTGAAGTCCGTGGATTCCGTAGCCGTAGCCAATATTTAAATTCACTTTATTTAAAGGAATTCCCAAGCCAGCCGTGATTTCCAATTTGTCGATTTTGGCTTTATTAATGGTGTAATAGCCTGTATCATAATTTAAGCCAAAACGATAGGTAAATGCTTCCGAAATTTTTTCAATACGTTTTCTTCCCGGAAGAATTTCAACCCCCAAACCGTATACATTTTGTCTGTAATATTGCTCTGAAGTTTCTGTATTTTTCACTTTATCCCAATTACTTTGCGTAAAATCGAAGGTCATTCTGTATTTTTCTTTGGCTAAAATTCCAAATCCCAATCCCATTTCAAATGGAAGCGAAGAATCTTTTGAAGACAGATTTGAAGTCACTGTATTCGTATAATCTTGGTTTTCGGTATAAGAAACTTCCCTTTTTGAAACCAGTTTGCTTCCAAAATTTACAATTCCACCTAAAGTCAGTTGAAAATCATCTCCGAAGTCTTTTTTGTATTGCGTTCCTAAATTATAACTAAAACCGGTGTACCGTACATTTCGACTGATCTCAACCTCGGATGTTGTAGAAATAGTTTCTTTCCGTATAATCGTTCCAAAACTATTTTTCACTTTTCCACCCAGACTCCAGTTATCATTAATTTTATACGCCAGACTGATTCCCCAATTGGAAAGTCCGCCGCTTCCTTCATAAGTCACTGGATAAACTCCATTCGTTCCTTCAATAGGAATTGTAGAGGTGATTTTATAATCCGAAGAAGTGGTCGGCTGCATGCTGATTCCTACAAAAGCCCTTTTGGAAACTCTCAAAGCTGCACTAAAATTGGTGAAATTGGAATTGAGTCGATTATCTGATCCCAAATTACTGGAAATTGTATTATATTTTAAAATCCCGCTTACATTGAAAACCACATTTCTGGTTGAAATGCTCGTCATGGAAGCCATGTTTTTAGAATTGATATAATCCGGGGCATCCAGAGCAATTCCGGTATTTCCCAACGAAATATTTCGGGCATCATCCACATTATTAAAGCCTCCGATTCCAAAATAAGAATAAGGCGATGAGTTTTGAGCATGGATTTCCAATGCAAAAACACACGAAAATAGCACCCCCATTGTTGTTTTATTTTTTCTGTTCATAAAATTATTCTGCATTAATATCCTAAAATATACACCTTCAGTTTCGCTGGATTTGTCTTATTTTTGGCATCTCCAAACACCGTTTTTCCACAAAGAACATCTGAGTATGAAGAAGGATAGATCAGGGTATTGTAATTGGAATTGACTGTTTCCGTGAGAATTGTGTTTACATAGCTTCTCATTGAAAAAGTATAGCTATGTTCGTTCTGAAATTCGCTGCTGTCCGTTAAGCTTGTAGTGACTTCTGTGCTTCCGTCTGAAGTGTAATTGCTGACAAGATGGTTTAATTTATCTCCGACATAATAATACAGCGGACTCGGATTATAGAAATTATTAGAATAATATCCAGCAACAGGGCTTACTGAGAGTGTAGCATCAATGATTTTATAATTTTCGTATAAATTTTTTAATGATTTTAAGTAAGGAATTTCTACTTTGGTGTAGACACCGATTCCTGCCATGAGATAAGTTTTATTGCCCAAGCTTGTCGACGAAATGGGATTGCTCGGTGTAAGATTTGCCAGTTCGGAACCTGTAAAATCACTCAGAATTTTATTGTACTGATAACTGGTGCTTGGATTTAAATCTAATGTATATTTCACCACTTCAGTTCCGTTTTGAGATGTCGTGTGATAATACATCCTCACAATGTTGGAAACCTTTTCTTTGGTACTTTTATTAATCTGAACCTGATAAGAAGAATTGATTCCGAAGCGGAGCATCGCATTATTATCAGAGGAAGGAACCAGAGCCAAGCCTTTATAAAAATTCAGAAAATATTCCTGATTATTTACATTGTCATTTTTTAAGGTATTAAAAAGGGTTTGCCCATAAGATTGATCCAGACGAATTTTCACATAGCTGCTGTCAGTTTTCGGTCTCGGATAAAATTCTGCGCTTCCTATAGAATTGACGGAGTAATTAAAGTTGCTTTTATTATAAAGATATCCGTTATTAAGTTTTATTCTGTCAGACATAGGATGAACATTGAGCCTGAAAGTTTTAAGCGTATCTCCATAATAAAAATCGGTATTGGTGAGATACATGACAATAGAATCAAAAACTGCGCTGGTAGGAGAGGTCAGTGTATAGCTTGACGGTGTAAGTTCAAAAAGAGATGAGGAAGTCACTTTCCCGAAAGTCTGGTCTTTTATATTTCCGATCATCATCACGCTTTTTCCGGAGGTTATCGTTGAATCCATCATGATTGTTGACATTTTCATCGTCAGGGTATCAATCATCACGATTTTTGAATCCGCCTCCATCCAGGAGCTTCCCACTTCATAACTATTACTTTCATCTTCACAAGAGAATAAAAACATTAATGAAATACATAATAATAAGTATTTATACATCTTTTTTTTCGCAAACATATAATGAAGATGGAACGGGATAAAATATATTCTCCCTTTTATCGTTAGTTGTAGACAATGGCGAGATAAAATTAGATATTTATTGATTTT
>CBFGVN010000368.1:0-3887 GCA_965651845.1 uncultured Chryseobacterium sp.
TTCAATTTTACGATCAATAACATGACGAAAAAGACGTTTGAGGTGTTTTCAGATAATGTGAATAACGGAATGGTCAACCAAAGACCTTTGTTCCTTCCGAATGAAGACAACGATGATGATCCCACTGATCATAAGGTAGTGCCCGGAGATACTATTTATGTAGAAATGCAGTCCATCGATCACAATATATTCACCTTTTATTCTGCTCTTCTACAGATTTCAGAGGACGGCGGACCTGGCGGAGGTGTGACACCTTCCAATCCTCCAAGCAATATTGACAATGGAGCCCTTGGATATTTCTCAGCGCATACAGTACAGAAAAGAAGTATTATCATTCAATAGATGAGAACCACCAAGCTATAAAAGGCTATTCTTAATAGTGAGAGTAGCCTTTTTTGTCAATTGTTTTATTTCTTTTCAGATATGTTATTAATCTTAAGAATAAATCTTATGGTCGGAAATTAGAAGAAGACTATAAGACTTATTTTTTTGAAATAGTTGGGCGAATGTTTATTTCAGATGATGAAAATGAAAATTATGGCGGAGTACTGCTAAAATAGATCAAAAAATCTCAAAAAACGATGCCAATCTTATCCTGCTTTTGGTGAGTGCCATTATTTTTAAATTTGAGTTTAGAGTCCTTTTTTGCCTTCAAGCCAATAACCTTGTGAGTAAATATTTCCTTGCTTTTTGTCTTTCAAAACTTTTCTGAATGCTTGAACAGATTTTACGTTGCCGACTAATGCAATATTTGCGGTGTTCCAGTCCTGTGTTTGAAATAAAGGTAAAGTGCTTATCCATTTTTCATTTCTAAACGAATTGTTTTTTGGAAAAACAGTGTAGTTTTCTAATTCTAAACGTTCGGGAACGCTTTTGTTAACTTCGTCCAACTCAAAATAAAATTGAAATTGATGGTGGTTCTTTTTCAACAAAGGCAACCATGCACAAGCAACACCTAATGAAGTTTCATCACCAAAAAAGAATTGTTGTTGTTTGTTGGTTTCATATAATTTTTTTCCTCTTGGCGGACTGATAAACAATTCATCGCTTACTTTTAGGCGTTCTATAAATTTGCTTCCGGTTCCGTTGCCGTGAAGGTGAAAAATAATATCAAAAACTCCGTTTTCTTTGTCGTGATACGCAACTGTATAATTTCTAAATTCTGTTTCGCTCACCCGAATTACAGAAGCATATCCAATTGAGAAATCCCAGTCAGACACATCACCTTGAAAAGAAATCCTCTTTACTTGCGGGCTTAAGAAAGTTGTTTCCACAACTTTTACATTGGGGCTTAATTTGTTTCCAAATAAACCGATCATCCATTTGGGTATGTTTGAAATCATTGTTTAGTACATTAAAGTTTACTGCAAAGGAACAATGAATCGTCATTTCAGACAATGCAAGAAAAAGGTAAGTATTGGACTAATCGAGGTTTTTGTTCCTGAATGCCAAAGCGGATATTCCTGCCACTTTAGTAAACAGTCGGGAAAAGTAAGGATAGTCGTCATATCCCAATTCTGTTGCAATTTCTTTTACCGATTTTTCAGAATAATAAAGCAAACGTTTTGCTTCTAAAATTACCCGCTGTTGTATGTGGTGCGAAACGGAATATCCTGTTGTATTTTTTACACATTCGTTCAGGTAAGGCGAAGAAATGTTTAATTGTTGTGCGTACTCTGTCGGGCTTTTGGCTGTAACAAAGTTTCGTTCCAACAATCCTTTAAATGCTTTTGTTACGATTTCAAACCGCGAAAGTTTGTCTAAGGGTTTTGATTGGACTAAATATTGTGAAATTACCAATCCGGTTAAAGTAGCGCAACTACCGGCAAACAATGAATGGTATAATTTTTCGTCTTTCCGTTCAGACAACTTTAAGCAAAGAGATACCGCTTCGGAAATAACCGAAAATGTTTCTTGTTGTAATGTCAACGGTTTTGCAGGTGTCATATCTTCCAATAGTTTCAAGTATTCGGAATTCAGACTTTCATTGTTAATAGCCCAAATGCTTACCGTTGTATTCTTGAACTCCAAAATTCTATGCACTTGGTTTTGATGAACAAAAATAACCGATGAAGGTTTTACGATGTGTTGCTTAAAGTCAATTTCAATGGTTGTTGTACCTTTTTCCTGTAAGAAAAATAAATGATATTCGTCTCTGTGAGATTCTTTTATACTGGTGAACTGTTCCAGCTGTTCGTATAAATGAAAATCTTTGCTCGCCATTTTCCTAATAAAGACACCTGTACCGAATTCGGTTATCATTGGATTTACAGGTATGGAAGATTTTGTCGGCATTGATTGTTATTCTGTCTCAAATTTAGAAATAAATATTCCAATTAGCATTTAGTCGTGCTAAATTGTTCCAGATTGCGAGGCTGTTTCATCCGTGTGTTGCTGTCTGCACTGTTGCTTTTTAGGGTGCCCATAGCGGTTTACGACTTTGCGAAGTCCGTGGCACCGTATTCTTTTGCCAATGTTTCTTTGATAGCTTTGATAGAATGGTCGTCTTGGTTTTCCTGCGTAAGGACTACAGTCATAGATTGTCCCATTTCATAGACGGGGAGATTAAGGTAAAACGTAAAATAATTGGTTCGATATTCTCTGCAAAATTAGATTTTTTTGAAAATCATTATCGAACCACCAAGGCTAATGTTCTGTTGTCTTATCTATCAGATTAATAATGGGTTAGGAGCTAAAAAACCGGAAAGAAAGTGAATGATCATTTCTTTCCGGTCTTGTACCCGAGGCCGGGCTCGAACCGGCACGGTTTCCCACTGGTGTTTGAGACCAGCGCGTCTACCAATTCCGCCACTCGGGCTTGTTTTGTTTAGGTGTGCAAATATAGAAACTTTTATTAATTCTCAAAAGCTTTTTGATGAAAAAAATTAAAAATTTATTTCTAAACCATCGTAGGCAAGGTGCATTCCGGCTGGAAGTTGTTTATCTTCAATATCATGCAAACCCAAATGATGGCTGATATGTGTTAAAAATAACTTTTTAGGTTTTAACTCCTCAAATAATTTAATAACATCTGGAAGAATAAAATGTGCCGGATGCGGATCAAATTTCCTGATACAGTTCAAAACCAAAACATCAAGATTCTGTAGTTTTTTCTTTTCGGTATCAGAAATAAAATTGGCATCGGTAATGTAAGCCATATTTTTAAATTTATATCCGAAAACCGTTATTTTATAATGAATTACCTCAATCGGAGTGATTTCCGTGTCTAAAACGGTAAAAGGTTTATTTTCAATTTCATGCAGGTCAAAAGCCGGAGCTCCCGGATATCTCACATCCGTAAAAGCATAGGGGAAGCGGTTTTTTACTTCATATCCAACCCTTTTATAGCAATAAAGCGGCATATCTTTTCCGCTTTTAAAAATCAGCGGACGCATATCATCAAGGCCGATTACATGGTCGTTATGCTCGTGGGTAAGTAGTGCAATATCTACATTATGCTCATGATTGATGAGCATTTGCTGCCTGAAATCCGGGCCGCAATCGATAAGGATTTTCCTGTTTTCATCCGTAGTCACCATTACAGAAGATCGAAAGCGACTGTCTTTTGGATTCTTTGAAGTACACACTTCACAAGTGCAGCCAATAACGGGTACACCTTGGGAAGTTCCCGTTCCTAAAAATTTCAACTTCATTTTCTTTTGAGGTTGGTTTAATTTTGGTAAATTTACGAAAAATTTAATGTCCTAATGTATCAGAAACTAACTCCTAAACAAAAAGCATTAACAATTAATCTAGATCCTACTATTTATGGTACTTTCGCGGAAATTGGAGCAGGGCAGGAGACTGTTCGACATTTTTTTAGAGCAGGCGGTGCTTCGAGTACAATTGCTAAGGCGTTGTCTGCTTACGACAAACAATTTAGTGAT
>CBFGVN010000369.1:0-3881 GCA_965651845.1 uncultured Chryseobacterium sp.
GAAGACGGTCAGCTGACAGATGATGAAGTAAAAAGAATTCAGGATTTCTTACAGGGAAATCATATCAATTTTGAAGAAAAAACGAGATCTTCTTACGAACAGAAACTTAACAATGCTCAACATTCCGTTTCTAAAAAATTATTAGAAACTGCATTAGCAAAACAATCGAATTTGATTGCTTCTGCAGATGTTACCACCACTCAGGAATTATTGGATCTTGCCGAAAAAGTAGGTCCGCACATCATTGCATTAAAAACTCATATCGATATTATTTCTGATTTTGAATACGAAAAAACAATTACTCCGTTGAAAGCATTGGCTGCAAAACACAACTTCTTATTAATGGAAGACAGAAAATTTGCAGATATCGGAAATACTCAGGAACTTCAGTTTACAAGCGGGGTTTTCAAAATTACCAATTGGGCAGATTTCGTAACTTCTCAGGTAATCGGAGGTTTTGAATCGTTAGACTGCTTCAAAAATGTAGGTGTTGTTGCCATTATCGGGATGTCTTCAAAAGGAGCTTTAACAACAAGTAGTTACAGAGAAGAAGCTTTAAAAGTGGCTTTATCTCATCCAAATGTAATCGGAGGAGTTTCCCAGAATCCGCTTCCGGAAGAGATGTTATTATTCACTCCTGGTGTAAATCTGGCAGATTCCGGCGATGGAAAAGGACAGCAATACAACACGCCTGAGCATGTTTTCAAAATGCTGCACTCAGATTTCATTATCGTAGGAAGAGGTATTTATAAGGCTGAAAATCCTGCGGAAGCAGCAATCACCTATAAAAATGAAGGGTGGAATGCGTATTTAAGTTCTTTAGACAAAAAAGTAATTCAAAGTTAAATTAAAATCTGTCGAAGTGTAAACAAAATAAGTTATATTTGGCACTTTATCACAAATAATTGAAAAAGCTTAGTATCTATTTTATTTTGTTTCTGGGTGTTGCAGAAGTTTCTGCACAGAAAGACAGCATTTATATTGAAGCCAGATTGTCTTCAGATAAAAAAACGCTGGACGTCAATCAGGATCTGGTGTATTACAACAATTCGGGGAAAGATTTAAATACTGTAAAGCTTTTAAACTGGGTTTCAGCATATAACAGAAGAAAAACTTCACTTGTTTACAGAAAACTTGAAGATAGAAACACGGATCTTCATTTTGCTAAAAAAGAAGAACTCGGAAAACTGCTGAGCTTACAGGTAAAAAATCCGGATCAGGAAATTCCTGTCAGCGATATGTCTGATGAGAATTTTTTCTTCCTTTAAAAGAAGCTTTAAAGCCCGGAGAAAAAATAAAACTACATCTACAGTATCAGATTCAGCTTCCTGATAAAAAATTTACAGGATATGGAACTTCTGATAAAAGCATTGCTCTAAAATATTTCTTTATTGTTCCGGATCGCTTTGATCCGGACAATATTTCCAAGAGAAATTACCATGATATTGAAGAATCGGTAAGCTTCAACACGTATTGGACCGTGAATTTTGATCTTCCTGTGAATTATTTTATTGAAAGTAATCTGCAACAGATTCAAATGAGTTCCTTCAAAGGATATCTGGATTCTGATCCTGAGTTTTTAATTTCAGAAAACGAATATCCATCCATAAAAATCAATACTTCAGATGTTAATACAGAAGTGAAATTCGGGTACAATTTACGTCCTGAAGAGAAGCAAAACCTGGAATTTTATCTTCCTTTACATTTAAAATTCATTAAAGAAAGAATCGGTTTTGTTCCAGAAAGAATTTTTATTTCAGATAAATTCAGAGGAAAAGAAGACTTTTTTGGAAATAATGACATCAGCTTCTGGAAATTCAAATTCCAGCTTTTTACTGATGCGGAAAAAACCGACCTTGATTATTTCGGAATCATTGCTAAAAAGGTTTTAGATGAAAGCATTATTACCGATAAACAGGATTATCATTGGTTTAAAAATGGGTTAAAATCTTATCTTGAAATTCAGTATCTAAAGAAATTTTATCCCGACACAAAATTATTGGGCGCTTTACCTGAAACAAAAGTTTTCGGGGTGAAGCCGTTGAAATTATTCCATGCTTCAAATGTAAAGCTCATCGACCGTTACGGTTTGGCCTATCAATACATCATGTCTCAAAACTTAGATCAGAAAATTGATGAAAAATATACTGTCCTGAGTAATTTTAATGACATGGCGATCAGCAGTTTTGAAACAGGAAGTCTATTCAATTATTCGGCAGATAAAATGGGCTATGAAAACTTTGATCAGCTGGTTCAGAATTTCATCGCAAAAAACACCGACAAACAAGTCGATCCGAGAGATTTCATTAAAGAACTTGCAGAAAAGGATAAGAGAACTTCCTATTTATCCAATTTCTTAGAACATAAGAACAGGGTTAATTTTAAATTAAGAAAATTCAAAAAAGAAAATGATTCTTTAAATATTAAAATTCAGAAAAATACTTTAGCGAATATTCCTGTTAAGCTTCAAACTGAAACACAAGAAGGCGATAAAAAAGAATATTGGGTAGAAACTGAAGAAAACGAAAAATCAAAAACATTTTCTATTCCGGCGCTGGATATTCACAAAATCACGCTGAATAATGATTACATTTTCCCCGAATCAAAATATAGAGATAATTTCCTGTATGCAAAGGGGTTCTTTTCAAATGCCAAAAAGATCAAACTGAAATTGATCAAAGACATCCCAAACCCAGAATTTAATGAGATTTATGTAAGTCCGAGAGTTCGTTTTAATAACACATATGATAAATTTTTGATTGGGTTTAATTTTAAAAATCAATCTTTTTTTGATCAGAAATTCTTGTATTCCATCACGCCTACATACAGTACGGGAACGGGGAAACTTACAGGTTCAGGGGCTGTCACCTACTCTTTTCTGCCTGCAGAAGGCATCTTCAGAAGCATTACTTTCGGAGTTTCAGGTTCTTATTTTCATTATGATTATGATCTGGCATATCGAAAAGCTTCATTGTATTCAAATATCAGTTTCAGAAAAAATCCGAGAAGTACGGTAAGTCGCGGAGTTGCGCTTTCCTACAATTATTTTGAAAGAGACCTTAGCCCTGAAAGGATTGCCAAAAACGATTATGATAAATATAATCTCTGGAGCTTAGGGTATGGATATTCCGACAGTCAAAGTATTCACGAAAAAAGCTTAAGCGTAAGTACACAATTGATGGAAGATTTCAACAAAATCACTGCAGAAGGATTCTACCGTTGGGAATTTGCACCAAGACAAAAACTGAGTGTGCGATTGTTCGCAGGATATTTTGTAAGAAATGAAACCAGAAATAACACATTCAATTATGGTATTTCAAGAGTTTCAGATTATTCTTTTTCTTATAATCTTTTGGGACAAAGTGCAACCGGTGGGATTTTATCTCAGCAATTTATTTTGGCTGATGGTGGTTTTAAATCCTTCATTCCGGGAAGTGTAAATAAATGGATTACTTCTGTCAACCTCGACACAAGTGTCTGGAAAATTTTCCATGTATATGCCGATGCAGGTATTTATGATAATAAAAACCAGGCGACGAAATTTATCTGGGACAGTGGGGTAAAAGTGCGTGTGATTCCGGATTTCCTTGAAATTTATTTCCCGATACAGTCTTCTTTAGGTTTTGAACCCGGGTTCAAAGACTATGCAAAAAGAATCAGGTATACGCTTGTTCTTAATCTGAGTTCCATTATTAATGCGGCAAGAAGGGGTTGGTATTAAAAAAACAGCTGTACAAATTGTACAACTGTTTCTTTGAGCTTTATGTGAAATTGATTCATTCTTAATCTTTTAAAATTTTCTGCGAAACAGGTTCATTATTAATCGTTCCTGTGACAATGTAATTTCCTTTTGGCAGTTCTGTGACATCCAGAGAATAGGA
>CBFGVN010000370.1:0-3881 GCA_965651845.1 uncultured Chryseobacterium sp.
ACATCCTTGTCAAGGTTTCAAACCTTGACAAGGATTAAAAAATAAATCATTTAAATAAAACCAAAAGCCAAAACCTAAATATTAAAAATGAAATTAAACCTGAACCATTTACCACTTTTACTTCTGCCGTTATCATTGAGTTTAAACGCTCAGGAAATAAAAGCAGAATTAAACAAAGAATTCAAAAGACAGGAAAAAATTTCTTATGTTTTGGATTATCCACAAAAAGTCAAAGGAAATGTTCCGTTGATTGTGTTTTTGCACGGTTCGGGCGAAAGAGGAAATAATCTTGAAATGGTAAAAGCACACAGTCCGTTCACGTATAAAAACCTGATTAAGGAACCTGTTGCGATTTTAGCGCCTCAATGCCCTGAAAATACCTGGTGGGATACGGTGACGATTTATAATTTGATTAAAGAGATTCAGAAAAAATATAAAATTGATGCTTCCAGAGTTTACCTTACCGGACTCTCGATGGGAGGTTGGGGAACCTGGAAATTAGCGATGGAACATCCGGAATTATTTGCTGCTATTGCTCCGGTTTGCGCCCCTGCAGACAGGGTGATGGAAGCGAATGTTGATCAGTATAAAAAATTACCGATTAAAATTTTTCACGGAGGAAATGACGATATCGTTTCACCCATCAATTCAATTAACATGTATCAGGCGGTAAAAAAAGTTAATCCAACCGTGACAATAACGATTTTCCCTGATGACAATCACAATTCATGGGACTCTACCTATTCAGACCCGAAACTGTATGAATGGATGTTATCAAAAAGAAAAGAAAAATAATATTAGTAATTTTATAAAGTTGCTATCAATTGCTGAGTGAAACGCCCTTGCGCCCTAAAAACATAAAGTTTGTAAAAAAGCTTGCGTCTTAGCGTTTTACCAAAAAAAATTAAAACAAAAAAATAGAACTATAATTAAAGAAGATAGATTTATGAAATCTAGATTCACGAATTCCTAAAAAATGAAGAAGAAATGAGTAAAAAGTTAATTGTAATCGCGGCCTTAGCGCTTTCGCCCGTATTTTCGGCGCAGGAAATGGTAACGAAGCCCGTTCAGTCTTATCAGACGGCACAGTATCAGGCAAAAAAGAAAGCTTTCGTGGATAATCTTTTGTCAAAAATGACATTGGATGAAAAAATCGGTCAGCTGAACTTGCCGAGTTCCGGAGATTTTACTACGGGTCTGGCTAAAAGTTCCGACATCGGAAAGAAAATAGAGCAAGGTTTAGTCGGTGGACTATTCAATATAAAAGGTGCTGACAAAATCAGAGCTGTACAAAAAGTTGCTGTTGAAAACAGCCGTCTGAAAATCCCGTTGATTTTCGGTATGGATGTTATCCACGGCTATGAAACCACTTTCCCGATTCCTTTGGGACTGGCTGCTTCATGGGATATGAACCTGGTTCAGCAGTCTGCGAGAGTTGCGGCTAAGGAAGCTTCTTCAGACGGGATCAACTGGACATTCTCTCCGATGGTGGATATCTCCCGCGAGCCAAGATGGGGAAGAGTTTCTGAAGGTTCTGGTGAAGATCCGTATTTAGGAAGTGAAGTTGCTAAAAATATGGTGTATGGTTATCAGGGAAAAGATCTTTCTGTTGGTAATACGATTTTAGCTTGTGTGAAGCACTTTGCATTGTATGGTGCCGGTGAAGCGGGTAGAGATTACAATACCGTGGATATGAGCCATGTAAGAATGTTCAATGAGTATTTCCCTCCTTACAAAGCGGCTGTTGATGCCGGAGTAGCTTCTGTAATGGCTTCTTTCAATGAAGTAGACGGCGTTCCTGCAACCGGAAACAGATGGCTTCAGACAGAAGTGTTGAGAAACAGATGGAATTTCAAAGGTTTTGTCGTTACAGATTACACAGGAATCAACGAAATGGTTGATCACGGAATGGGAGATCTTCAGCAGGTTTCGGCTTTGGCTTTAAAAGCGGGAATCGACATGGATATGGTTGGTGAAGGATTTTTAACAACGCTTAAAAAATCTTTATCTGAAGGAAAAGTTTCTCAGGCTGATATTGATACGGCTGCAAGAAGAATCCTGGAAGCAAAATATGATTTGGGATTATTTACAGATCCTTACAAATACGGAGATGCAAAACTGGCGGCAAAAGAGGTTTTCAACATGGAAAACAGAAATATTGCTAGAAACGCTGCAGCTCAATCTATGGTTTTGATGAAAAACGAAAATCAGGTTCTCCCTTTGAAAAAATCGGGAACTGTTGCGGTGATCGGTCCATTGGTGAATAATTCTCTGAATATGCCCGGAACATGGAGTGTCGCAGCACAACATGATAAAGCTGTGAATTTAATGCAAGGGCTTCAGGCGAATTACGGAAAGGATGTGAAATTCATTTCTGCTAAAGGAGCCAATATCGACTATGATGCAAAATTAGAAGATATTTATGCCGCTCACGGTAAAAAAACAGATAGAGACAATCGTTCGAAAGAAGCTTTATTAAAAGAAGCCGTTGACGTAGCCAATAAAGCAGATGTCATTGTTTTAGCCATCGGAGAATCTGCAGAAATGAGCGGAGAATCTTCTTCCAGAACAGAAATCACTATTCCGCAATCTCAAGTGGATTTGTTGAATGAATTAAAAAAGACCGGAAAACCAATTGCAATGGTACTTTTCACAGGACGCCCTTTAGCTTTAACGAATGTAAAAGATACTCCTGACGCAATTCTTAATGCCTGGTTTGCTGGTTCAGAAGCCGGAAATGCCATCGCCGACGTGCTTTTCGGAAAAGTAAATCCTTCAGGAAAGCTACCAATGACTTTCCCAAGGAGTTTAGGACAGGTTCCGATTTATTATAATGCTAAAAATACAGGCCGCCCGCTAGATCAAAAATTAGTTGATAAATGTGAATATCAGAGATTCCGTTCCAATTATATGGATGAATGTAATACTCCGCTTTATCCGTTCGGTTATGGGTTGAGTTATACGAAGTTCAATTATTCTGATGTTACGGTTTCTAATGCAAATCCAAAAGGTAATCAGACCATTCAGGCTTCAGTGACCGTAACGAATTCCGGAAACTATGATGGAGCAGAGGTTGTTCAGTTGTACATCAGGGATATGGTGGGAAGCATCACAAGACCTGTAAAAGAGTTGAAAGGCTTCCAAAAAGTGATGCTAAAAAAAGGTGAATCTAAAAAAGTTACTTTCGACATCACACCGGAAAACCTGAAATTCTATAACGGAGATCTGAAATATGATTGGGAACCGGGAGAGTTTGACATCATGATCGGTACCAATTCCGAAGAGGTGAAACATTCTAAGATCAATTGGTCTAAATAGATATTAAAAAGTCATTTACTCGTTAAATGGCTTTTTTATTTCAAAAATATTTTCTTATCCCTACTTGGCATGGTTTTTATTATATTTGAATTACTTCAAAAAAAATAAATAATGAAAAAAACAATTTTATTCGGAGCAATGTTTTTAGGGTCTTTGGCCTTTGCACAAAAAGTAGGGGGCGACAAAGATGCCCACGGTTGTCTTCCTTCTGCAGGATATACCTATTCACAAATAAAAAATGACTGTATACGGGTTTTTGAACAAAAAATTAAGCTCAAAGAAGTAAATCCTAAAGGAAGCAGTACTTCAATGACGTGTGTTATTTTCAGTGATGATAAGAAAAAAGCGGAAATTTACATTCCGGGTCAGAAAACAAGTATTATTTTGGCAAAACAAGGTAAAGGCAATATGTGGAAAAATGGAAGTTATGTATTAGTTCCTTACCAGAAAAACGGTTATCAGATTAAAAAAGATAATGTCGTAATCTTCCAGTAATCAGAAATAAATTGAAGAGGCTGTCTCAAAAGTTGGACAGCCTTTTTTATGCAAAAAGGAAAGCGAAA
>CBFGVN010000371.1:0-3850 GCA_965651845.1 uncultured Chryseobacterium sp.
TGCTAATAAAGGACAGTATTTTGCAGGCTTTTTTGCCAACAACGGCTACACAGAAATTACTCCGAGAAAAAATTTCTATGTAGGTCCAAAAGTGGTACTAAGCACAACATCAGATGTGTATCCTGTCGGTGGAACGGTGACTGTAAACTTCACCAACGGGCCCAATCTAACGAAAGACTGGATCGGAATTTATAAAATGGGACACACTCCTGGAACAGTAAATTCTACACAATGGAGCTACGTGACGACACCTTCAGGAACGCTTAATTTTACAGGTCTCGCGAAAGGTTACTATTATGCTCAATATTTCCTTGAGGATGGTTACACAGCGATTGGAGAGAAAGTTTTCTTTAAAGTTGGGGATATTGTAACTGAACTTTGGACGAACAAACCGGTTTATACTTTAGGGGAAAGCATTACAGCTTCTTGGACGGATTCTCCGGGAATCATCAAAGACTGGTTGGGAATTTATCCGAAAAGCATCACTACTCCGTATGACAATTTCGTTTCTTACACTTATTTTGACGGTATTACACAGGTAACAAAAACCATTCAGGGAACGGCAGTCCCTGCAACTCCAGGGAATTACTATATGGTAATGTTTACTAACGACTCTTATACGGAGGTTTCAAACAGGGTTCAATTCCAGGTGACAGGCCCAACTCTGGGAACCGAGGAAACAAAAAGCACAGAGAAAAATGTAGTTTTATATCCGAATCCGACAAAACCGGGTGAACCGACATTCATCAAGAGTGATTATCCGATCGAAAAAATCGAGCTACTTTCTGCCAACGGAGATTTATTGTATCAATCCAAAAATATCAATAACCAACGTTTCTCTTTGGTTAATGAGAATCTTCCGAAAGGAGTGTATTTCGTAAAAGTACACACAAGAAAATTATTTACTCTAAAATTGATTATTCAATAAGATAATCATACATATAAGATCAATAGAAACGGGCTTTAGCCCGTTTTTTTATTAAATAAAATCCAATGGCTTTAGCCAAAATCTAAATATGGATTAATTAAAGCAAAAATTACCTGTAAGGATTTACCTTTTTCCTCAAAAACCGGTCTATTCCAAAAGCTTTATAGCCATATAATGAAAACAATCCCAATAGCATAATGTATAAAACCTGAGGTAAATAAAAGAAATACGTCAGCCAGGTGTAGTTTTCAATGGGTCTGATTCCAATTTTCGGATCAATGGGAACCAATTCTGTTGGAATGGAATGAATATCTTTAGTGATTAACGCAACCAGCATAATGACAATTAAAGCCAAAGAACTGAACCGCGTGAAAAGTCCGATCAATAAAAGAAATCCCCAAATCATTTCATTGGCGGCTACAAAATTTGCCATCAATTGAGGGTTTGAAAATCCCAGGCTTGTGATGGTTTTCAGCATATAGCCTTGAAAAACGGGGTGGAACAATTTGTTAAAGCCTGTAATAAAGAAAAATAGTCCAATGCTCAATCGGCAGATAACGTAAAAAACATCTCCGGCTTTGTTAAAATTTTCTTGTTTCATTTGTATAATAATTATGAGGGTTAATCATTTTCTACATTTTGTTAGTTTTTTCTGAGGGAATTATTTAACATAATGTATAATTATCAAAAATAAGAAAAGTAAAATTAAACTCAAAAAAATCCGGCATATCGGAGATATGAGAAAAATGATTAAATTTAGCCAACAGAAAATCTAATATTTCATGATAGATAAAAGAGTAAAAAATGCTAAGGAAGCCATCGAAGGAATTAAAGATGGAATGACGTTGATGCTGGGCGGATTTGGTCTTTGCGGGATCCCTGAAAACTCAATTAATGCTTTGGTAGAGAGTGATGTAAAAGAGCTTACCTGTATTTCAAACAACGCTGGGGTTGATGATTTTGGGTTGGGATTACTGCTTCATAAGAGACAAATTAAAAAAATGATTTCTTCTTATGTGGGCGAAAATGCAGAATTCGAAAGACAGATGCTTTCCGGAGAATTGGAAGTTGAGCTTACTCCACAGGGAACTTTAGCGGAAAAATGCAGAGCGGCTCAGGCTGGAATTCCGGCTTTTTATACTCCTGCAGGCTACGGAACAGAAGTAGCGGAAGGGAAGGAAGTAAAAGAATTCAACGGAAAACCGCACATTCTGGAACATGCCTACAATGCAGAATTTTCCATTGTTAAGGCCTGGAAAGGAGATTACGCAGGAAATCTTATTTTCAAAGGTTCTGCAAGAAATTTCAATCATCCGATGGCAGGAGCAGGAAAAATTACAATCGCTGAAGTGGAAGAATTGGTGGCACCGGGCGAGCTGGATCCTAATGAAATTCATATTCCGGGAATCATGGTTCAAAGAATTTTCCAGGGCGAAAAATTTGAAAAACGAATCGAACAAAGAACGGTAAGAAAAAGAGATTAATCTTTAACTTCTTTAAAAAATAATACCCCGAAATCAATTTTCGGGGTAATTTTATTTAATTATATGCAGTCCGATTGTCATTCTGAACGAAGTGAAGAATCTCTATCCATAATTATATTAACTTCCAGCATCCATCCTCCAACTTCCTTACTGAATTAAGCTTCTGCAGTTAATTTTCGTTCACCGATCTGCTGTCTCCACATCGCATAATATAATCCTTTTTCTTCAATAAGATTTAAATGCGAACCTGTTTCCACAATTTGTCCGCGTTCCAATACAAAAATTCTGTCTGCATGCATGATGGTACTCAATCGATGCGCAATAAGAACTGTAATCTGTTCTTTTTCCCTGGAAATTTCTTTAATTGTAGTCGTAATTTCTTCTTCCGTAATACTATCTAATGCCGAAGTAGCTTCATCAAAAATTAATAGGTGAGGTTTTCTCAATAAAGCTCTTGCAATGGCTATTCTCTGTTTTTCACCACCGCTTAGTTTTAATCCGCCTTCACCGATTACGGTCTCTATTCCGTTTTCTGCACGTTCCAAAAGTGCTGTACAACTGGCTTTTTTTAAGGCCAATTGCAGATCTTCATCCGTCGCAGCAGGGTTTACAAATAATAGATTTTCTTTTATGGTTCCGGCAAAAAGCTGGGTATCTTGTGTTACAAACCCGATCTGATTTCTCAATTCATCAAAATCAAATTCTTTCCCATTAATGTTATTATAAAAAATGTCTCCTTCCAATGGTCTGTATAAACCAACAAGCAGCTTTACCAGTGTACTTTTTCCGGAACCGCTTGGCCCCACAAAAGCAATGGTTTCACCGCTTTTTACATTAAATGAAATGGAATTAAGCGCTTTATAATGAGCCGTCTGATGCTGAAAAGAAACTTGTTGAAATTCCAGCTCTTCAATCGCTCCGATTCGTTTTGGATTGGCAGGTTTAGGCTCTACTTCTTTCTTCATCACACGATCGAAATTATTGAGAGATGCCTGTGCTTCACGATAAGAAATGATAATATTCCCGATTTCCTGCATCGGTCCGAAAATAAAGAATCCATAAAACATCAACGACAGATATTGCCCAGGAGTTACAATATTTTTAAAGATTAATAATAATAAAGTGAACGTAATGGTCTGTTGTAAAAAATTAACCAATGTTCCCTGTACAAAGCTCAAAGAACGGATGCTTTTTACTTTTCTCAATTCCAGATTCAGGATTTTATAGGTATTGTTGTTCAGACGTTCCACTTCCTGGCTGGTAAGACCCAAACTTTTTACAATCTCAATGTTTCTGAGGCTTTCCGTTGTACTTCCTGCCAGATTGGTGGTTTCTTTGACAATATTTTTCTGGATGTTTTTTATTCTTTTGCTTAATAAATTGGTTACAACCGCAATAAGGACAATTCCAACCACATAAACAGGCATAATCGACCAAT
>CBFGVN010000372.1:0-3845 GCA_965651845.1 uncultured Chryseobacterium sp.
TGCAAAACGTACAGGTCCTGAAATACGCATTGTACCTCTTAATAAAACTTCAGAATTCATATCTTTTATCGGATAAGAATCCGCTGCATTCAGGGTATTAAAATCCATCAGGGTATTTTGAAGGTTTAATGCCTGTAATGAGTACGCTAAAGCTTTCTCATAATCTCCCATAAAGAGATAAGTCCTTGCCAGATAACCCAGCGCCGTCACCTTTGAGGGTCTGGTGGCAGCGATCTGCTTAACAGGAAGCAGGTTTACGGCTTCATGCAGGTCTTTTAAAATCTGATCATAGGTCTGCTTTACGGAAGACCTTACAGAAGGAGTATTCATATCAGGATCTAGACGAAGCGGTAAGCCTAAATCGGTGGAAGCAGTACTGGCATTGTAAGCCAAACACCAGATCTGTGCGGCATCCAGATAACGGGCTGCTCTTAAAGCCAGTGCCTGTCCTCTTACATTTTCCGCTCCCGGAATATGGTAAGTTTCCAGATTATGAAGCACAGCATTAGATATATAAACCGCTTTGTAACAATAAAACCAATCATTCCCTATGCCCTGATTGGTGGATACATAATCTTTCTGCCAGGTATACAGCCTTTTATCCTCCTGATATTCCAGCGCATCAAAATCTGCATCCGACAAATAGATTTCATCCGATGAAGCCTTTCCGCTGGATGCAAAATTACTCAGTACTTCGGATATTCTGTCTAATAAAGCTTGATTGTCTTCAAGGGTTGTAGGCATGGCAAGATTAGAATCTGATTTTTCATCCAAAAAACGGTTACAGCCACATAATAGAGTAAGTGCAGCAAGTAGTAGCAGCACCTTAGGGTGACTCATTACTTTGATATTATATTGTTTGGTATTCATTTTTATATTTATTTTTTTCAATATCAATATTTATAGTGTAAGCTTAATATTCTGTTTTTGCAGAATATTCCTGTGAGCTTAAAATTTTGCCCTCAGCCCGATAGTATACACCGCAGGAGGTTTTAATCCGTTTCCTCCCAGATTAAAATCAGGGTCTATTCCGCTTTTATTAGCCTTCCACAATAAGCCAAGATTACTTAAGTTGATAAATACACTCAAATTTTCAAAAACTTTGGATGTAAAAAGGCTTTTATCAAATTGGTAGGTAAAGTTAATATACTGCAAACGGATATGATCTCCTTTCTCTACCAGCACACTGGAACCATTATAAAAAGCATCTCTATTCGCATCACTCTGAAAAGTATTGGAAGGAATATTTGTCCATGTTTCATCGCCAGGTTTCTGCCATCTATTGGCAAAATCACCGTGTCCCGTCCAGCTGTTATACAGATTGGTGTAGTTGATAGAGCTTCTTCTAAAATAGTAGCTCATCTTATAGGTAATGCCAATATCCATACTAATATTTTTGTAACTAAAGGAATTAATGAAAGAACCATACACCGTAGGAATTGCAGAACCAAAAAATTCTAAATCTCCTACTGAGGTTCCTACTCCGGTAAGGGCTGAATAATCTTTGCTGACCTGTCCGTTAAGATAACCCTGCGGGTCTCCTGTCTTTGGGTCTAATCCTGCCCACCTGTAGGCAAATATGGAATACACAGGCTTTCCTTCTATTCCTGAGATCGGTACGGAAGAACCATTGCCAATAAACTGGCTGGCTAAGGGGTCTGACAGGTAATATTTTGTCACCTGATCACGATAAGTACTGAAATTGAAAATGGTATTCCATTTAAAAGCTTTATCAATGTTAAGGGTTTTAAGCTCCACATCAATACCCTGACCTTTTATCTCTGCCACATTGGAGAGCATATAATCGATCCCTGTGGTATAATCCATTTGTGCAGGACCAAAGAGATTGGTTCCTTTTTTGGTAAAATATTCAATTGAGCCACTGATCCTGTTATTTCGGGTGGCAAAATCCAGTGCTATATTGATCATCCGTGAGGTTTCCCAACGAAGCTTGGGATTGTAATAATTATCAAACCGAGCCATAGATGTTCCGGTATAGCGCGAAGGGTCTATATCGTAAGCAATGGTGCTCACCGCAACCATTCCGGGATCTATATTCCCGTTAAAGCCATAGGAACCTCTTAATTTTAAATAAGGAAGCCAATTTATTGTATAAAAATTTTCTTTAGAAATTTCCCATAAGCCGCCCACTGACCAGAAAGGATTCCATTGGTCATTGGTGGTAAGCCCAAAAAGGTTACTCGCATCCCTTCTGAAGCTTCCGGACAATGTATATTTATTATCAAAGGTATAGGCTGCATTGGCAAAGAGGGATACAAAGCGGGTGGTACGTTTTCCCTGAGACTGTATCTTTTGTATAAATTCCATGCTTCCGGTAGGAAGTAACGGATACTGATGGATATAATCTACACTTCCGGAAGCCATACGATCCTCGTTAAATCCATAATAACGATTAGAATCATAGATTCTGACAGCATCACGGCTTTCTCCTCCTGCTATGACTGATAGGCTATGCCTGTTCCATTTACCGGAGTAACTGAGCTGTCCCCTGATATTGTTAATTACGGTCACAGCCCCGGATTTATCTAAAATACCTCCTTTGGGAACAATGAAAGTGTAGCTTTCATTATTTCCATTACCACCATTATTATCTGCCTGCGCAAACATGTTGACATAATTCCGGGCAAAATAGGTTTGTGCTCCATGAAGATTCTCAGAGGTATCATGCTGGCGTTGGTACTGGTATTTAACATCAGCTTCAAGACCTTTAATAATTTTATAATTAATTCCGGCATTAATCATCACTTCTGTACCTTTCGTTTTTACCTGGTCATGCTTCCAGTCTGTTAAAGGGTAATAATTCCAGTCTAAGAGTTTTCCTGATTCAAAGCTGTCTTTATAGTTCTGGTTATAGCTTTTAAAAACAGCTAA
This sequence comes from uncultured Chryseobacterium sp., assembly GCA_965651845.1. Lineage (GTDB taxonomy): Bacteria > Bacteroidota > Bacteroidia > Flavobacteriales > Weeksellaceae > Chryseobacterium. Next base: position 2,893 of record CBFGVN010000372.1, read on the forward strand.
GGGATTTCCGCTTTTATCTGCCAGCTGCATATAGGGGACAAAAGAATTTCTTCCCATAATGATTCCGCCGTATCCGGTGCGACCGCTCTTGGTATCACTTTCTGTATAGTAAATACTGCTGCTTACAGAGAGCTGTTTAAAAGGTTTCCATATATTCTGGAAACGAAGGTTCATGCGGGTGTATTTCTCACCCAAATTTCCGGTATTATCATCATAACCCAGTAATGAGCTCCATGAGAACTGTGGGGCTCCTCCCGAAAGGTTAAGAAAATACTGTCTTTTTTCTGAGGGCTGGTACATATAACGACGGAACTCTTCTTTGGTATCGATATTCCGAAGCAGTTCAATCTGACGGTTCGCTTCATCCGAGGTGATGAGTCCATTCTTTTCTTTATTCAATAGATCCACCACCGGAGACAAGACAGGATGTGAGGGAGAACTGATGTCACTGTCGTAGAATCCTTTCTTAAACAGTTCCTTTTCAACATCAATGAAATCTGATGATGAAATGGTTTTAAGATAGCTGAAATCAGGCTTCGGACTTAAGCTGGTATTCCATGTAAACTCTACACTTAATGGCTGATTTAACCTTCCTGTTTTGGTGGTAATCACAATAACGCCATTGGCGGCTCTTGCGCCCCAGATACTTGCTGCTGAGGCATCTTTAAGCACGGTAATGCTTTCCACTAGATTAGGGTTGATATTGCTGATGTCTCCTTCATAAGGAAAATTATCTACAACAATAAGTGGGGATTTAGGTCCGTTAATGGTACTGATACCTCGTACCATAAGTTTGGGCTCTCCCGAGGTTCCTCTTTCAAGAATCACCCCTCCGGCTACATTAGCCAGTCTGTCCAGAATGTTGGTGCTAACCTGCTGGTTTAATAGTTTATTACCTGTAAAGGTAAATGATCCGGTGGCTCTTTCTTTGGGAATTCTCTGGTATCCTGTGG
>CBFGVN010000373.1:0-3838 GCA_965651845.1 uncultured Chryseobacterium sp.
TGAATACTCCATGCTTTTGTAGTGTCTACAGCCGGTGCTTCAGTTTTTGCTTCTTGTGAAAAAGTAAAAATTCCCAACGACAGGAAAAAGGGTAACAAAGTTTTTTTCATAATAATAAATGTTTGGTGCAAAACTATAAATAAAGTTTTTGTTAAAAAATATTAAATAAACTTATATAAAATTTAAAATAATACTTTTTATTGACAGAATAATAATTTTTACCGAAATTTTATCTTTAGATATAAAAAATAATTTGATTTCGAATTTAAGTGAAAATTAATAATAAAGCAAAACCCCTCTGGAGAAGGGGTTTTTTCGTTTTTTACAACGTAGAATATGGATGTTTGTGTTTACTGCCTAAATCTAATAAGTCTTGCATAATTTTTTTATGACCTCGATCATAAAAAGTATTTTAAAATTTCATAAATTTAAATAACTGATTATCAGATAGTATTAATGTACTCTTATGGAAGGAGTATGGTTTAAAATTTGTTGATTTTACATTATGAAAACGAAGGAAATATTATCTCCGATTTTGGGAGAACATATTGGAACAAAAGGAGTTTCCAAAAGAATCGAAAATGCTGCCAAGTATGTTGCAGTTGGCTTTTTGGCCTTGTTAGCACTAGGACTTTTTACAACTTCACAAAAAATAAATGCAGGATAAATAAAAAAAGCGGATTGATGAACAACCCGCTTTTTTATGATATATCTAAATAGATTTTATTAATTACTATTATGTACTATGTTTCACATATTAATTTTTAGTATATTTGCGAATCGAAATAATTTTTTTTCATCATTTGTGTTTTTTTAGGCTCCTTTTTAGGAGCCTTTTTTGTTTTTATGTAATTCGTCTTTTATTGCTTGAGCGTACCCATTCGTCATTTTTACATTTGGGACAGATTCCGGCATCTCCTATCTGTTTTTCTTCGGTATGACCGCAAAATATGCAGGAATAATACCCTTCTTGTGTAATATTTTTCAAAATATTATTCAGGGAATCCGGCATGATGGGAAGACCATATTTTACATTTTCATCCTCGTAATAAAAAACGCTGATCTCACCTGAGATTTCTTCAATGGCTTTTTCTATTTGACCTAATTGTGAGATGCTTTTTAATCTTAATTCAGCAAAAAATTCATCACTTCCCAGATTTTCCTTTTTAAAGTTTTCAATGGCAAATTCTCCGTTTTCGACAAGACAAATGGATTTTCCTTCCACTAATTTTTCGAAACCTTTACTTTTCCCGATAAAATAAGTCACTATTGAATATAAAACAATGATCACCAGAAAGACGATAATTGAAGAGACAATTCCCACATCTTTATTAAACATGGGATCTCCCGCTGCTGAACCTAAGCCGATGATAACGACCAGTTCAAAAAGAGAAAGCTGCTTCACTCCCCGCTTTCCTAAAACCCGGAGTCCGATAATGATCATTAAAAACATAATAAAAGTCCGGAGAATAATTTCCAGGAGAAAAGACCATTCTTCGTGTCCCATCAATAATTCTTTCCAGTCGAGTTTTAATAGAAATACGGATAACATAGAAAATTATTTATTCTTCAAAGTTCAAAAAATACGCCAATACAAAGCTTTTGAATTTGATCAGAATGATTTGACTGAGTTTGGTGTTATATAATTAATTCTCTTTATGTCTTTGATGTCTATTTTTAGAAAATTGCAAAACCAATCTGAATTATTTTTTTAAATTTTTTTATTGATTGAGCGGATAAATTCTTAATTCACACAATAGTTAATTATTTTGTTTTTGCGAGTTTATTTTTTTAATAAAATTATTTTTTTTTGAAAATTAAATAAGTCATTTTTTAAAACCGAAGTACTTTTTTATTTAAATTATTCATTTTAAATATTTATTGCATATTGATAATTTTTAATTAATCACTTTTAGTGTGTTATTTTTTAATATAATCTGTTTGAATGTGATGTTTTATTATGTATTTATTGGGTAATTAAGTTTATTTATACTAAATTTATATAAATAAAAAATTATGTTTATACATTTTTAAAATCAAAATTACCAAATCAATTAACAAATGAAGCTATGAAAAAAAAATTATTATTCGGGATTATTACAATCCCTTTATTCACGTGTGCTCAGGTAGGAATAAACAATACTTCCCCTGCATCGACATTAGACATCACTGCAAAGAATGCAACCGGTACTTCTACCAATGTTGACGGGCTCTTGATCCCAAGAGTAGATAGACAGAAAGCTCAATCTATGACTTCAATTCCGATTTCTACTCTGATTTTTGTAAATGACGTTTCCACAGGAACCCAAACCGGAACCACCGTAGATATGGATACGAGGGGATATTATTTTTATAATGGTACATCCTGGACAAAACTAAATCCCAATGTCACTATTTATAACTCGGATGAAACACTTACCGGTAATAGGACTGTAAAACAAAACAATAATACATTGGCCTTTAAAGGAACGGTAAGGAACTCATTTTCAGTGGATGGAAATACCTTTTCTGTGGATGCCGCCAATGACAGGGTGGGAATAGGAACTACTTCGCCATCCACTAAGTTAGAAATCAACTCCGGTGTTGCCAATGATTCCGGGATGAAGTTTAGTAATATCAATTCTTCCTCACCTGTTTCCAATGGTAAGGCATTGGCCATAGATGCTACAGGAAAAGTCGTTACGATAAGTACATCTGTACCTCAAGCAACGATTGTGGCCAATAATATGGCGCCCAATGCGGGAAGTGGTACCAATTCGTCATGGACTTATACCTACAATCACTCAGGTGGGCTTGCTTATATTACGGCAATGGCTACATGCTGGGCGAGCGGTGTAACGCCTTCCAATGGTACTGCGCTTTCTTTCACCATGACCAACTCTGCGGGTACGGTTGTCGTCAATAGAGTTTCACATCTTCCGGCCACTGTACCGGTGAATGTAAGGATTGCTATGCCTCCTTTTTTCTATGCGGTAAATTTACCTGCGGGAACTTACACGATAAGGATATTTAAAGAACCTGCACACCCGCTAACTTTAATAGATGCCGCCGATGTAGCTTCTATTACGGTTTTAACCTTTTAATTAAACAAAAAATAATTCCTCAAAGTTTCGCTCTGAGGAATTATTATATGTAAACATTAAACTCAAAAAACTTCCAAAACCCCCAGAATAGTAAGATAAATAAAATCCAATTCCTGAGAAGTAATGCAGTAAGGCGGAACCAGATACATTACATTTCCAAGAGGTCTCATGATAATTCCTTGGTTTAAAAATTCTTCATATAAAAGTTTTCCAATAGTATTGAAATAAGAAGTTCCCTGTTCTGTTTTAAAATCCCATGCTAAAATTGTTCCCATTTGACGAATATTTTTAACTTTAGAACTGTTTTCTAATTTCTTGGAAAATTCTGAATGTTTCTTGCTTATTAAATTAATTTTTTCTTGAGTCTCCTCAGTCAACAAAAGCTCCATGCTAGCCAACGCTGCAGTACAGGCCAAAGGATTTGCTGTAAATGAATGCCCATGAAATAGTGTTTTATATTTATCTTCAGACAAAAAAGCATTAAAAATTTTCTCAGAACAAGTTGTGATTCCCATAGGCATGGTTCCACCTGTTAACCCCTTTGAAAAGCACATAATATCAGGCTTTTCGGAAAGATAATCTGCGGCAAACAATTTTCCTGTTCGGCCAAAACCCGTAAAAACTTCATCCTGAATCATTAAAATTTCCTGTTCCCGACAGAATTTCATTAATTCTGATAAGTCTTCCGGATTGTGCATCAACATTCCTGCAGCTCCCTGTACAAGCGGTTCATAGATAAAGCAGGCAATATGGTC